>CAKZOC010000158.1 GCA_937136025.1 uncultured Bacteroidota bacterium | reverse complement strand
GATTTTCTCCCAAAGCATTACTAATAGCCATAGAAGGACGCTTGAGCCACGCGCTTGAACAACATTATGGTTAAATTTTTCTCTATCCACTGTTTACTCCTTGTAATCCAGTTTTTTCATTAGTACTTCAGAATCATATAACTCAGCCTGTTTTTCACGTATTCCCCAGCTCTTTTTACGAGCAAGAAAGATACCTCCAATTGAAGAAAGAATTAAACGAGTAACCCAACGCGATAACTCGACTAAAGAAAGGGTTTTGGCTGTCATGAGAAATCAATGGGATGATAAGAAGAAAATAGAGCTTTCAGATTATGTTATAAATAATTTAGACCAAAGACTATAAGATTATGAATAAACAGTTCAAAGATAATATGGAAAAAACAGATTTTAATTTATTAATATTTAAATTGTTGAGTTTTAATAACACACAACGGTTTCTGCTATGGTCTGGCGCCATATTTTAATTTTGTTTAGCCACAACGGTCTCGTATATAAGTCGTTTTATTGGCTTATATACGTTGTTCAAACACGTTTATCTAATTTTTCCATTTTTCCAGACTTGATTAACTGTTTTTAAGTTGGAGATATCGTCTAGTGGATTTTCATCAAGAAGAACAAAATTCGCTTGACTTCCAATCTTCAGCACACCAATTGGCAAATCGAAAGCTTTTGCTGCATTTCCGGTCGCGGCTTTAAGTATTTCCAGATTAGGCAGGCCTGCTCTTTCATATAGTTCTAATTCAAGAAAATAATCATCACTAAAATTCATTTGTCCATCTTGAGCATCTGTTCCAGCCACAATCAATATGCCCTCATTGAACATTCTTCCTATGATTTCAGCCCTTTCTGAGGCCTTCAGGAGGTTATTATTTACCCATTCTTTTACAAAAGGAGGAGCTTCATCCATACTTTTAATTGACATGCCACCTGTGGTGACTACAAATATGTTATTGTCAGCAAGAACCTTATAATATTCATCTGGAACAGGCAGGTCCTCTTTATAATCCAGCATGTGAACAAAGCCAGAAGGCTTGTAGTTGGCAATTTTCAACACTTCATCAACCGTGTTTGCGTGAATTACAGTCTGGTAACCATTTGAACTGGCATAGTCAATAATTCCGCCTATTTCCTGGTATTCCAATGTTGGGAGAGGAGGATATCCCATCCATTCATGGTTATCACGAACTATTTTTATATAATCCACATTTTGTGCTATTCGATTGTCTACCCATTGTTCAATCGAAACAGAATCACCAATCGTTTCCATTTCTGGGCTGAATTGATTGGGGTGACCTCCGGATACTGTTGCTGCATGACCGGATCCATATAGTATTGAATAACCTATGGAATCTCGGGATAATTTTTTCCATTCTTGTTCTCTGGTTTCCAATCCGGTATGCATGTTCAGAAGATACATGATACCCAACTCGTATCCTTGTTTAAGGTGCTCAATTGATGCTGCATGTACATGCGCATTTACCAATCCCGGGATTATAAATTTCCCAGAACCATCAATAACGGAATCACTTAGTAATTCTTGAGAAGAGATGGCTGCAATTGTATCACTATTGATTGCGATTGTTACTATGCCGTGGTCTTCATATCCATCAAACAAACTAACATTCTTAATCACAATGTCATATTCAGATGGTTTGGAACAGCATATGATAAGTGCCATTAACGCTAACATCAAAATTCTATTCATCCTTTTCATTTCTTATGTGCCGCAACTGGTTTTATGAACTTAAATATAGCCCATATCCCATAAATCAGTTCTGGATATGTGCCATTGGATATCTCCTTATACATTTAGGAACGGTTATCCGATTTCTTTAAAGCGGATTAGCAAGAGGGTAACCGGCTGGCCCAGGTTCCATTATCATAATTCGCTTTTTTTCAGTGGTTTGCTGGGTTTGTGAATTGTTTGAAAATGAAAAAGGGTACACTTAGGGCCAAATATCCTAGGTTGATTACAAAAGAGGCCCATTCATAAACCTTCCAAGTTAGAATACGAATGAGGCTGGCGTATTTTTCGTATTTTCAAGGGATTCAAATCTAAAGCCCAAACCATGATATATCCCAGTATTTTTAATGATGTGGTGGGGCCGGTAATGCGGGGGCCGTCCAGCTCACACTGTGCGGCTTCGCTCAGGATCGGCAGGATATGTCATGACCTGATGGACGGGAAAATCTCAGAGGTCGAAATTGATTTCGACACCCATGGGTCCCTTGCCACCACCCATAAAGACCAGGGGTCCGATATGGGGCTTTTTGGCGGGTTCCTGGGCTGGGAAGCCCATGACGAGCGCCTGGTGGACTCAGAAAGGCATCTCAGGGCAGCCCGGATTGCAGTCAGGATCAACATTATCGATTTCCAGGCCGGGCATCCGAACACCTATAGGATTACCCTGAAAAACCCCTGGGAAACGCACCAGGTGGTTGCCCTTTCCACAGGGGGCGGCATGATCGAGGTGATCGAAATTGATAAAACGGAGGTCTCCCTGGCCGGCGACAGCTTTGTGACATTGATTTACACAGGGGATCCCGACAGCGTCTCCCAATACCTGAAGCGGTCGACAAATGTGGATAATTTTGAGACCCATACCGGGGCAGCCTGTTTTGTCCTGGTGGCTAACCTGGTTCCCTTGGATGATTCCCTTTTACAGGAACTAAAACAATTAGAAGGCGTCACATCCATTAAACAACTCAACCCGGTTTTGCCCATCCTCGCTGCGAAAGAGATCCGGGTGCCCTTTATCACTACCGAAGAAATGCTGGCCTACAACAAGGGAAAAAACCTGTCCCTTTGGCAACTGGCTGCCCGGTATGAGAGTATACGGGGAAACATCTCCGAGGAAGCGGTCTTCTCCAAAATGGACGAGATTCGGATTATCATGAAGGATGCGGTCGAATCCGGCCTCAAAGGCACTGCGTTCGAAGACCGGATTCTGGGCCCCCAATCTGTGAAGTTCAAGGCCATGATGGAAGATAAGAAGCTGGTGGACGGGGAAGTGCTCAACAGGATGATTATGTACGTTTCAGCTATTATGGAAGTCAAGAGCTCCATGGGCGTGATTGTAGCGGCCCCGACAGCGGGGTCCTGCGGGGCAATGCCCGGGGCCGTTCTGGGCGTGGCCGATGCCCTTGGCCTTTCGGAGGAAGAAACGGTAAAAGCCCTACTGATCGCCGGCCTGATCGGGGTGTTTATCAGCGCCCATGCCACCTTTGCAGCCGAAGTGGGGGGCTGCCAGGCCGAGTGTGGGGCCGGGGCAACCATGGCGGCCGCATCCCTGGTCTATTTGGGCGGAGGCACGCTGCCACAGAGCCTCTCCGCGGCTTCCATGGCGCTGCAAAGTTCACTGGGGCTCATCTGTGACCCGATCGGGAACCGGGTGGAAGCACCCTGCCTGAACCGCAATGTAATGGCTGCCTCCAATGCACTTTCATGTGCCAATATGGCCCTGGCGGATTACGACCACCTGATCCCCCTGGACGAGGTAATCGAAACCATGTACGAAGTGGGCAAAAGCATCCCAAACACCCTGCGGTGCACCAACCTGGGCGGGCTTTCCATTACCAAAACAGCCAAAGAAATCGAGCAGCGACTGGGGCAAAAGCAATTCTTCAAAAGCTGTTAACGGATAATCAGAACTTCAGATATCCTTATCCGATAAGCGCCTTATCTGTAATAAATGGTTGGTTGTAATACCTCTTTCCGGTAGCCTTGTAGAGCGCATTGGCCAACGCCCCAAAAACGGGAGGGAAAGGAGGTTCTCCAAGACCCGTGGGATCGATTTCATTTTTGACAAAATGTACTTCGACCTCCCTGGGTGCTTCACCGGCACGGATCATCCGGTACCGGTCAAAGTTTTGTTGTTCTGCAGCGCCTTCCCGGAAGGTAATCTGTCCGTACATCGCATTGCCAATCCCATCGACAATACCCCCTTCAGCCATGTTCGTTGCCGCGTCGGGGTTCACCACTATGCCGCAGTCCAGGGCACAGACGACTTTTTCAACGCGTGGCTGTCCATTTTCCATGACCACATCCAGCACATGGGCCGCATAGCTATTGTGGCAGAAATAGGCAGATACGCCCCGGCTGGTAGCTGAGGTTTCGCCTCCCCATCCGGATTTTTCCCGCACCAGTTCCAGTACGCCAGCGTACCGCTCGGGCTCGTAATCGTTGTTTTCCCCAACGGGATTTTCTTTGGCCCGCTTTAACAGGTCCAGGCGGAACTGAATCGGGTCCTTGCCAGCCTGCTCGGCGATCTCATCCAGAAACGCCTGTTCCGCCCCGGCCATGAAATTGGACCGCGGGGCACGGAAGGCCCCTATGGTAATGTTCGAATTGATTTCCCATTCCTCTGCCAGGTAGTTATCCACGGCTCCCGCCGGGAACCTGTTTGCAAAGAGGGGGGATTCAGGGATGCCCCCGGCCTTCACATGGAAGGCGGTGAGGTTGTTGTTTTCATCCAGGGCTGCCCTGTAGGTAGCGTGATAGGAAGGTCTGTAAATCCCGAAAGTCATGTCGTCTTCCCGGGTGTATACCAGTTTAACCGGGGCGCCTACCTGTCTGGAGATTAAAGCAGCCTCGACGGCATAATGGCTGTAGGCCCGCCGTCCGAAACCCCCTCCCATCCGGGTCATTTCAATATCGATTTTTTCTACAGGCAGTCCCAGCCGGGCAGACAGGGTGCCTTCTATTAAGGAAGGTGCCTGAAGCGGGCCTGCCAGCCTGGCGTAGTCCTCAGTGACATGGGCAAAGAAATTCATAGGCTCCATGCAATTGTGCGCCAGGAACGGGCAGGTATAGGTTCGCTCGATGACTTTGGCAGCCTTATTAAATGCAGCTTCAGGATTTCCATCCTGTCTGGCAACTCTTCCGGGCCTGGCCGCCAGTTCCTTCATTTTTTTGTAATGGATGTCCGTGCTCTCAAATCCGGCAGGGATAACCACCTCCCGCTTGTTTCCGAATGCATCCACATTAAACTTTGTCTCGGTTATGGGCTCCCATTCCACCCTAAGGGCTTTTTTGGCATTCAGGACTTCCCAGGTCGTTTTTCCTACGATCACCACCAGGTCCTCAAAGGTGTCCGTATCAAACATATTGCGTTCGTAACCTGCTTCCAGGGTCTTGATCTGAAATACATCCACAATCCCCGGCATGGAACGGACCTGACTGTCGTCAAAAGATTTCAGTTTCAGCCCAAAAGCCGGGGGATGGGCTGCCATGGCTATCAGGGTTCCCTCGTATTGATAATCCATGCCAAACAAAGGCTGTCCGGTGACAATTTTCTTGCCATCCACATTCTTTTTGGAGGAGCCCACAATAGTAAATTCCCCGGGGGATTTCAGTTCCACCTCTTCAGGTACCGGAATTTTGGAGGCTGCAGCTGCCACTTCCCCATAGCCGGCAGTTTTGCCGCTTCCTGCATGCTTTAAAATCCCTTTGGCAGCGCTTATTTCTGAAACCGGAACCTGCCAGGCCTGGGCTGCGGCCTCCCGGAGCATTTGTCGGGCGGTGGCCCCGGCCATCCGCAGGCCTTCCCACCTGCGTCGGATTCCCTGGCTGCCCCCCGTGAACTGCCATCCAAACAATTCCGAATTAAAAGGAGCCTGCTCCACAAGCACATCTTTCCAGTCAACATCCAGTTCCTCGGCAACGATCATGGGCATGGCGGTTTTTACCCCTTGCCCGAATTCCGGATTCGGGGACTGTATGGTTACCAGACCATTGTCGCCGATCTTCAGGTAGGCATTGATCTCGAACCACTCTTCAGGCATTGTCATGGCAACTTCTTCCGGGGTGGTTTCGGTGCGGCACGAGGCCAGCCAGCTAAAGCCAATTACCATGCCGCCTCCCGCCAGTGCGGAGGATTTTATAAAGGAGCGTCTGCCCATGGATGTTTTAACGCGTGTCATTTGCTAAGGTTTTTTAGGTTGTGAATAGCATTGCCGGTATCTCGGACCTTCAGGATGATTTTGCCGCGAGCCTGATCGCCTTTTTGATCCGCACATAGGTGCCGCACCGGCAGATATTCCCGTTCATCGCCCCTTCAATTTCTTCGTCCGAAGGATTGGGGTTGTTTTTCAGTAAAGCCACGGCCGACATAATCTGCCCGGCCTGGCAGTAACCGCACTGGGGCACATCAAGTTCGAGCCAGGCCTTTTGCACCGGGTGGTCCCCGTTTTCAGAAAGGCCCTCGATGGTCGTAACTTCCTGGTTGCCGATGGCGGATACCGGTAGCATGCAGGCGCGCGTGGTCACTCCGTTCAAATGAATGGTACAGGAACCGCATTGAGCGATGCCACAGCCGTATTTAGTCCCCACCAGCTTTAAATGATCCTGGAGTACCCAAAGCATGGGGGTGGAGGGATCCACGTCTACTTCCCTTTGGGTTCCGTTGATGTTAAGCATAAATTTTGCCATGGTTTCTGATCTGAATTATCATAAAATACAAAAAATCTATCCTCCCTGAGTAAGTAATTTCGAAAAGGAAAGGTTGGCCAGCTTCCAGCGATCCGCCTCCTTTATGTAAACTTCGGTCACCATAAAGGGGTTGCTCACCTCATTTCCTCCCACCACCGCCAAGAGGGTAATCCGGTTCCACAGGATGGCAGTATCTCCCAAAATTGCCGTGCTCACCTCATGAATATCTGCTTGTTTGTAGTGGATTCCCCCGCTGCGGATAATCGCGATTTCCCGATCTTTTCCCCAGGTACCCCCCATATGGACAAACCTGGCCTCGTCGTGGAATAGTTGGGCAAGGGAATCGGCTTGCTTGTCGGCCATCCACTGCCATTTTTTCCTGGAAAGATCCATGATTTCCTTGTCTGTTTCGGGAGCTTGTGCCAGAGTCATCTGACCACTGGCTAAACAGAAAAGGAGCCCAAAAAGGGTCACTTTTATATTCATGTTCTAATTTTTCAGGTTCGAAATCTTTTAATGTTCTATTTCATGGGTGTCCCGCACACTGCTGAAGGTCAGGTCCAACAATTTCCAATCATCGCCTTCTTTTTGATAGAATTCGGTAACAGTAAACTCATTTTGAACGTCATTTCCCCTTACATGAGCGGTAAGGGTGATCCGATTCCAGAGGATGGCAGTATCGTCCCCAAATGTCTCTACCGCAACGTCATGAACATCCGCCTGCTTGTACCAAATACTTCCTGTTTTAATAATTTCAAGTTCCCTATCCTTTTTCCAGGACCCGCTCATATGTACGAATTTGGACTTATCGTGAAAAAGGGTCGCCAGTTTGTCTACGTCTTTGTCCGCCATCCATTGCCATTTTGCCAGGGAGAGTTCCTTGATCTCCTGTTCTATGGCGGCGTTTTGGGCGTACGACTGGGCGCCAACGGCCACAAATAAGAGGGTAATCCATAAAGTTCTCATGTATAGGTGTTTAAGAGTTAATAATCGTTCGCAAACCTGCCATCTTCAAACCTATGGAATATTTCAGGAAGAATTCGTACCCTATTTACGGATTCGCATACCATTTTTACGGATTCTGAAGAACTATCGGTCTTATTCACAAAGCATTGACTAAATTCGATAAAAATGACTTCTAAAATGCCGAACATCAAGGATTTGGAAAAGGTCGATGATTATTGCTCCAAATTTAACCTGTCGACATTGCATCCTTTGGTCAGTGTACACGACCTGTCGGAAGGAACCTGGGATACCGGGGAACATTCGGATGCTGTCCGGTATCACTTCTATGGCATTTTTTTAAAGCAGGGGGAGGGATGTGTTTTGAGGTATGGCCGGCAGAACTATGATTACCAGGATGGGACTTTGGTGTTCCTCGGACCCGGGCAGGTGGTCAATGTAGGGCATATCGATAAGAACTTTAGACCCTCAGGCCATGCCCTGCTGTTTCACCCTGATTTGCTATGGGGTACCCATCTGGGAAAAACAATAACCGAGTATACGTTCTTCTCCTATCAATTTCATGAGGCGCTTCATATTTCGACCAAAGAGCGCGAAATGGTCCTGGACTCCTTTGAGAAGATCCGGTCAGAACTTTCCCAGGGATTGGACCGATACAGCAAAGAACTGGTTGTGGCTCACATAGAGCTCTTCCTGAAGTATTGTATGCGCTTCTATGACCGTCAGTTTATCACCCGGGAAAAAGAAAATCTGAATGTAATTGAAAGGTTTGAAGGTTTACTAAATTCTTATTTGCACTCAGGAAAGGCAAAAGAATTGGGTACTCCCTCAGTGAGTTATTTCGCAGATACACTAAACCTGTCATCCAATTATTTCGGGGATCTGGTCAAAAAAGAGACCGGAAAAAGTGCCCATGAGCATATACAGGCCAAGATCATCGAAACAGCCAAGCAAAAAATATTCGAGCCCGGTAAATCTATAAGTGAAATTGCCTATGAGCTCGGATTCAAATATCCTCAACACTTCAGCCGTCTATTCAAGCAAAGGGTTGGACATTCACCCCAGGAGTTTCGAAATCTGAATTAATTGGAGAAATCTATGTCCGAAATGAATCTAAGAAAACAAAATATTGGTGCCTATCTGTTTATTCTAATAGTACTATTCTCATGTAGCGATAAAGAAGCAGGCCTCAAGTACGATTCAATGGGAGAAATAATGGTTCGCATTGCGGAACTCGAAATAGAACCCGAGTTTTTGGAGGAGTATTTAAACATTCTAAAAGAGGAATCCGAAGCGTCCGTAAGATTAGAGCCTGGGGTGATTTGTATTTACCCGATGTACCAAAGGGAAAACCCAACAGAAATAAGGCTATTGGAAATCTATGCCAATAAAGAAGCCTATGAATCCCACCTTCAAACTCCACATTTTAAACACTATAAGACAACCACCCTTCCTATGGTAAAAACGTTACGGCTGGTGGATATGAAAGCCATAGACCCCGAAAGCATGCCAATGTTGTTTGCCAAAATGAGTCCTTAACATGAAGTCATATAGCCGGGTGGGAAGATAATTGAGGATTTTCCCATTCAAATATCATCCACTCTTACCCCCTCTTGTTTATTGTCTTTAACAGCCCGGTCGGTTACTTCTAAATCCCGCTGCTTAACTATTCTCAAACCGGACCGAGCGTTAAAAAACAGTCCGGTGGACTGTTTTAGCGAAGGGGCCAGCCGGCGCGCTGGCTCGAGCCCAGATTTAACAAATAAAAAAGGCCGGTAAAAACCGGCCTGAATTGCTGCTCCCCCTATTATTCAGAGTTGCAGCACAACTTCTTCTTTTAGTGACTTAATTCGATTATAATAAATTAAATCCCTGAGGTAACTTTATAAATCTTATGTGTTGATGAAAGAGACGTAGTTGATTTTAAAACCTCATTTTCCTTAGGTTTAAAATCAATGATCCAATTGGGGTTATCTACTTCTATTTCAAAAGAATACCCTTATGTCGTTTTTTATTGATTATTATACTTTTCCAACCATAGACATAGTATTGAGTATGCAGTGAGCAATAATCAAAGGCCATAAATTTCGTCCAAATTTCACATATGCTATTCCCATTACTAAACCAATAATTCCTACTGTAATTGACCTTTCTGATATATCGTAAGAATGTCTAAATCCAAAAATCATTGCTTGCAAAAGAACAGGAATAGAAGTAGCAAATGAGGTTTTAGAAAACAAACGTTCAAACCAATTAATTAAAAAGCCTCTATCCAACAGTTCTTCTAATGCTGATTGAAGCAAAATGAATGGAATAATTGTAAAAAAATAAATCCAATTTCCTTTTAAATCTCCAAATTTAGAAACTGTATCTTGTGAGGAAGTATCTGGTGATAAATTAATAGGTAATATGTTTTGAATCTGCTGAAAAACAATAATTAGTATTGGAATAGTTATTAATATTCCTAAAGTTACCAATACGGTTTTTAAAAGATTGTCTGGTTTACGTAATCCTAAATCTTTCCACGTAATATTTCGAACTTTCATTCTCCATAAGGCAATTATAAAAGTTGAGAATGACCACATTAATCCATTTGCAATAAAAGGCAGTTGAGAAAAGTAAACCTCCCTTATTAAAAACATTACTGCGAGGTAAAGTATAATGTCAAAAAGAAATCCTTTATAGTTTATTTGTTTAGAAGTTAATTCTGTATTCATTCCATTCGTTTAATCAAAGGTAGGACGATAGGATGTTGTGTTAAGTTACATTTATCTATGAATTTTTTTCAAATGCACGCCAACGGTCTCGTGTATGATTTCGTTGCGTGGTTTAAGCATTAAAGTTAGCAGATAAATCACAGATAGAAAGTCCGCGAGGACTTTCGTAAGTAGGCTAGAACTAGCAATGAATTATACACGTTGTTACCT
>CAKZOC010000157.1 GCA_937136025.1 uncultured Bacteroidota bacterium | reverse complement strand
CGGTTTCGGCTGGGGCTATCCTTCCGGGGGCTGGGGCTGGGGTGCTGGCTGGGGCTGGGGTTATGCCGGCTGGGGCTGGGGCTACCCGGGCTATGGCTGGGGCTACCCGGGCTATGGTTGGGGATATCCCTACTACCGCAACGCCGGTTATGTCAATAGCCGAAGAGGAAACTACAATCGTTACAATAATATCAATGCGCTCGGGAGCCGTTCGGTAATGGCCGCCGGGAACAGTTCCAGGATTCGCAATAACAGCGGAAGGTCTAACCTGAATCGGGGAACTACCGGAAGGAGTTCCAATACCCGAACTGTAGACCGCAGTCAGACACTGGCTTCACGGGGGACCACCCGCACATCGGGCCGAACTCAGGCCAATGCCGCACGTAGTACTATGCGCAGCGTGGATCGAAGTCAGAACGCAGCAGCGCGAAACAACGCTTACAGAAGCAGCAGAAGTACACGATCTACACCCAGATACAACAACAGTGCGCGTTCGACGCGCACCTATACGGGGGTTCCCAGAAACTACGCGTCGCGTAATGCGTATTCCCGGAGTTCGGGCAACAGGACAGGCACTGGCTATTCTAACGCAAACCGATATTCCAGAAGTTCTGGGTCCTCTGGTGGAAGCTACCGGGGCTCTTCCAGGTCTTCGGGAACATATCGCAGTTCAGGGAGCACCCGGTCCTCAGGCAGCATGAGAAGCAGCGGGGGCAGCAGTCGTTCCTCGGGTAGCATGCGCAGTAGCGGAGGCGGTGGTCGCTCCTCGGGTAGTATGTCCGGAGGTCGTTCCGGAGGTGGAGGTCGTTCCGGAGGCGGAGGTCGTTCCGGAGGACGCGGTGGCCTTTAATTCCCTTTAAATTAAATGATATCCCAATGAAACGTATACACACTTTCATCCTGCTGTTGCTATGCGCAATGGCTAGCGGACAAACGATAAATGATGTCCTCAGATTCAGTATTGAGGACGTTCAGGGAACGGCCCGATACCAGGCCATGAGTGGGGCCTTCGGGGCTCTGGGTGGCGAGCTGTCCGCCCTGAGTATTAACCCGGCCGGATCAGCCATTTTCAATAATGGGCAATTCAGTGTGACCGGGAGCGTGCACCAAAAGAAAAATAATGCGCTCTTCAACGGATCCTTTGCCAGCACCAATGGGAGTAATCTGGAATTCAACCAGGCGGGGGGCGTCTGGGTATTCAAAAACAGAAGTGGGTCCGGCTGGAATAAACTGGCTGTTGCCGTAAACTACGACCTGGTCCAGAATTTTGACAATGACATACTTATTGAAGGGAATTCCACCGTGGGAATCGACCAGTATTTCCTGAATTATGCGCAAGGTGTTCCCCTGGGCCCGTTGCAGGTTCAGGAAGGCGAATTTATCGAAGATGCCTACCTGGATATAGGAGGTAGTCTCGGTTTTGGCGCGCAACAGGCCTTCCTGGGTTTCCAATCGGGTTTTATCGATCCCGTGGAATTTGAAAACGACAATACGGCCTACTTCTCCAATGCCGATTACGATCAGGTAAACCAGAATTATGTGCAGAGCACCAATGGGTACAACAGTAAGCTGGTGATGAATTTTGCGGGTCAGTATCAGAACTTCCTCAGTGTGGGAGCCTCCCTGAATTTTCACACCGTTTTATATGAACGCGTCACTTTTCTGACAGAATTCGGATACGATCAGGAATCCGCCATACAGTCCGGGACCTTTGATAATTTTCTAAGGACGCAGGGGTCTGGTTTTTCCTTTGGCCTGGGTGCTATAGCTAAATTGGGAGACATAGTTCGTTTAGGGGCCAGTTACCAGTCACCGACCTGGTATCAGCTCACCGACGACTTGTCCCAACAGGTGAATTCGGATTTCCCGGATAAAAATCCGGACATTACTTTTATCGACTTTAGTATAGTCAACCTTTTCCCGAGATATACCATTAAAACGCCCGGGCGTTACACGGGGAGCCTTGCGATGGTTTTTGGGACTTCAGGATTGCTGAGTTTTGATTACGGCTACCAGGATATGTCCAACGCCGAACTTCGCCCAACCTCGGATCCGGATTTCAATTCGGAAAATCAGTTTATTTCTCAACAACTGGGTGGTGTTTCCACTTTTCGGGCCGGCGGTGAATACCGACTGAAACGGCTGAGCCTGCGCGGGGGGTACCGCTTCGAACAAAGCCCTTTTAAAGATAATTCGGCATGGGGGGATCTGAATGGATATTCCGGAGGACTGGGTTTCAGTTTTGGACCAAACCGTCTGGACTTTACGTACAGCCAAACCCGGCAGGACATTCCTCAATCCATTTTTGAACTCGGTTTAAGCAGCGCTTCTGTAGAACGGATCAATTCATTCTATACCCTTACCTACACCCTGAACTTTTAGAAAAAGGCAATCACAGCGACGTGGGTGGCTTTGGAGAAATTGATTTATCGCTTGAGCGAAAAATGCGAGCGCAATACGTTTTCAGTGACCTCGCTCCCTTCGACCCGTCCGTATTCCAATCGAAACCAGTAGTCGGAAGCCGGGAGTTGCCTCCCGTTAAAGGTGCCGTCCCACCCGGGGCTCGTCTCGTCCAACTGTTTGAGTAATTTCCCATAGCGGTCAAAGACAAATACAACGGGGTCGGCCAGGGCTTGAAGGCCCTGAACATTCCAGGTATCGTTAATTCCATCTCCGTTTGGGGTAAAGAACTTCGGATAACCGATAACCAGAAAGGGAATGGGTTCCGTGGTTCCACACCCATTCTTATCATTGACCACCAGACTGTTTTCCCCCGGAGGCAGATCCCTGAAGATAGGAGAATCCTGAAATGAGCTCCCATTGACGGAGTATTCATAACTCCCGCCCCCTAAAACAACCACCTCCACATCATTGGAGTCGGAGAGGTCGGTTAAAGTGTCGACCCTTACCGGACCGGGCACCCCGTAAAAAATGATAAGGATATCATCCGTTATCGTTCCCCCGGCTGTAGTCTCAATTTCGACGAAATAACGACCTGTATCGGGGCTGGTGACGGTATAGAAAAATGCTGATGGGCCTGAGAGCAGTTCCGTATCCGGGGTACCGTCCAGGTCGATATCTACTGACCAGCGCACATTGGCGATATCGGGCCCCGCCGGAGAGTTTAAAGCGCTCAGGACAATATCCGGATCTCCCGTACACGCTATTATATCCAGTCCCAGGAATTCATCCCTCAGGGTACAGTCCAGGGCATTGTTCTGATCCGCATCTACCGACGACCCCGTAAAGGTGAGGACGTAAGACTCCGCATCTCCGTCAAAATTAGTGTTGTAATTGTTGATGAGTAAATAATAGAGCTCCCCGGCCTGCACGTCCACCCACTCATCATAGGTGTTTTGACTCCCCTTGACAAACGGAGCCCCTTCCTGTCCATTTTCGGGGTTCACCCCTACACCGGTATATCGCGTATCGTTTACTTCATAATTACAGCGGATAGGTTGGGCACTTCCATTGCTAATAGACGCACAATCCACATCGGGGCCATAGAGCGCGAAATCCCATTCGGCTGTGATCGTACCTCCGGGGCTGACGGGCAATGCCTCAATATCAAAGCCTATTTGTCCGTCTGTCCCCGCCCGGAAGACAAACCAGGACGTATTGTTTTCAATATTTGCGGACCCTACACTCCCTTTTTCAAGACAACCGGTTTGACGGATGACGTCGGGATCAAAATCGTCGATATCTCCACTGCCATCGGCCACCCAGGTTAGCGGCTCATCGGCACATACGGGAATAGCCGAACGACAATCCGGGGAATTCTGCCCGAACCCGTTGATCGCCAATAGGACAAATCCCAGGAAGCAAATAAGCGTATGCCGCATACGGAAAGGCTGTTTTTACCTCTTATATAACTAGCATAACCCTGTTTTAGTATTGTATTTTCCCTGTTTTAGATCAATGAACAACACCTTCAAAATCATAGCTGTAGTCACGGGCAGGTGCAACTCCCGAAATCAGGCGGCAAATTCTACCCCGGTTCGGTTTAAACCCCTTTTGAACTTAACAGGAATTTATGTTGGGTCACCCCAAACCCGACTGTAAAGTGGCATTTTATATATATCTTTGCCTCTTGCAAATCGATGCCTGATGAAAATTGATCCCGCTTTGGAAACACCAGGGGAAACCTACGGAGATGACCATTTTTCAGCTTCCGAAAATACGCCTTTGAGAGAGGATGCCTTTGTGCTGAGCGATGCCGAAAAGATTGAGCAGATTTCTAATAGTGTCCGGGATATTATGACAACCCTTGGGCTGGATCTGCAAGATGATAGTTTAAAAGGAACTCCGGACAGGGTGGCCAAGATGTACGTCAAAGAAGTATTCGGCGGCCTGCATCCGGATCGCAGACCGAAATCGTCCACCTTTGACAACAAGTACAAATACGGGGAAATGCTGGTGGAAAAGAATATTACGGTCTACAGCACTTGTGAACACCACTTACTCCCGATTGTCGGAAGGGCGCATATCGCCTATATCTCCAACGGATCTGTAGTAGGGCTTTCCAAAATGAACCGGATCGTGGATTATTACGCCAAAAGACCGCAGGTGCAGGAGCGTATGAACATTCAGATCGTGCGTGAGCTCCAGCAGGTCCTCGGCACAGAAGACGTCGCCTGCGTTATCGACGCCAAACACCTTTGTGTAAACTCCAGGGGAATTCGCGATGTAGACAGCAGCACGGTAACGGCCGAATACGGCGGGCGTTTTAAGGAGGAAAGTCTCAGAAGGGAATTTCTCGACTACATCAATTTGGAAACCGAATTCTAAGGCACTGCGTATGGCCCTCTATGAGGAACAAAACTTGCGACTCTACAATTCGCTCTCAGGACAAAAGGAAGTATTTACACCCATTCACGCGGGTCATGTAGGAATGTATGTCTGCGGCCCCACGGTCTATAGCAAAGTACACCTGGGGAATTGCCGTACGTTTATCTCCTTCGACATGATCTACCGCTACCTGCTCCACCTCGGCTATAAGGTGCGCTATGTGCGAAATATCACCGATGCCGGACATTTGGAGGACGATGCCGACCACGGAGAAGATAAGATCTCCAAAAAAGCAAGGCTCGAGAAGATCGAGCCCATGGAGGTCGTGCAACGATATACTACGGATTTCCATAATATCCTTCGAAAATTCAATCTGCTCCCCCCCAGCATAGAACCCACAGCAACCGGACATATCGTAGAGCAGATTGAGATCATCAAGGCCATCCTCTCAAAAGGGTATGCCTATGAAAAAAACGGCTCGGTTTACTTTGATGTTCAGAAGTTCGATTCGGATTTTGAATACGGCAAGCTCAGTGGCCGCAAACTGGAAGATATGATTGCCAACACCCGGGAGCTGACCGCCCAGGATGAAAAGCAAAATCCTCAGGACTTTGCACTCTGGAAAAAGGCGGAACCTAAGCATATTATGCGGTGGCCTTCCCCATGGGGTGAAGGTTTCCCCGGTTGGCATCTGGAGTGTACGGTAATGAGCACCAAATATCTGGGCGAAACCTTTGACATTCACGGAGGGGGAATGGATTTAAAATTTCCGCATCACGAGTGTGAAATTGCCCAGGCGGAGGCTCGTTTTGGCCACAGCCCGGTGCACTACTGGTTGCACGCCAATATGCTTACCCTCAACGGGAAGAAGATGTCTAAGTCTACCGGAAACAATCTGCTGCCTGAGGAGATTTTTGAAGGGACTAATCCCATTTTGAGCAAAGCTTATTCGGCAAGCGTGGTGCGTTTCTTTATGATGCAAGCCCATTATACCAGTATCCTCGACCTGAGTGATGAGGCGCTGCTGGCGGCAGAAAAAGGATATCACAGGCTGATGGAAGCCCTTGAAGTACTGGAGCGTCTGGAGGTCTCTGACAAATCAGATCTGGACATCATAGCCTGGAAACAAAGGTGCTACGATGCAATGAATGACGACTTCAACAGTCCAATTTTAATTGCTCAATTGTTTGATGCTGTAAAGCACATACATTTGATTAAAGATGGAAATGCAACGATTACTGCAGCCGATTTACAATTGATGCAAGAGACGATGCATGTCTTTATTTTTGACGTACTCGGACTTGAAGACGGGGACGCTTTCGCGAAAGCAAACGACTCCAAATTATCAGGTGCTGTAGAATTATTGATCAAACTGCGCAAAGAAGCTAGGGATAACAAAGATTTTGCTACCTCTGATGTAATTCGTGATGAATTACTCGCCTTAGG
>CAKZOC010000156.1 GCA_937136025.1 uncultured Bacteroidota bacterium | reverse complement strand
AGCTAAGAGCAGTTGGCCTTGAGTTCCATAAATTTCAAAAGAAATTTCACCATAACGGTCTCCTGGGAAGTTCCAAGTAGCAGAATCTGTTCCGTCAGGAATAGTTACCACAGCGGAGCCATCATAACCATCATTAGGCGTACAATCAGGGCCTCCCAGGAACGTTCCTGCTGCTGAACTATATGGTGAACAAAGTCCTACTTCGAAAACCTCTCCGGTGCTCAGCGTAAGGGTAAGTCCATCTCCACCACCACCAGTAGTCGTTTGCCATCCATCTCCATAGGAATCCTGCATCTCAATAGTATACACACCGGGTGCTGGTCCGATAGGTTCACAAACAAGATCAGCGGTATACCGGAAAGGAGAAGAAAAGAAAGAACCCGTTAAGGTGTTCGTGTTATCTCCAAAAGAGTACCGACGCCCATCATCGAGGACAACCTCATAGCGAATGACGAACTGATCTCCACCGTTTACCTGGCTGTCGTTCAACCCCAACGTAGCCTGCATGGCTCCAAGGGTGAGTTCATTGGTAAAACGGGGATATCCAAATTCCCCAATAGTAAATTGGTCCGGAGTAATCGTTTCATGCAGTACTTCATCACGGCTGTCTTCGCCTCCGGTATTGTCGTTAAAGGCGACATAAACTTCTACAAAGTCTACATTTCGGCCGTCTTCCTGAGTCTGTATTTCCTGTTCCACTGCGAAAAATCCGTTCGGATCATCAAAGGGTATTTCATTGGAAATAATGTTTACAGTTCTGAGGACCGCGCCCCGGGTCTCATTATCATTGATAAAATCAATGGGGTTATCACCCTCCTGACAGGCTGTGAAAAGCAGGGCTGATCCAGCCAAAGCTGTCATTATTAGTTTATTGCTATATCTTTTCATGTTCAGTTGCTTTTTAGTTTGCTGCTGGGAAGGTTGGACTTGCCGGGTTGGTATCCCAGAATACCTGTTCCGTCAGAGTCTGCTTTTGAGTCAGTCCTGAATTCGTCACCACTTCATTCTGAGGATATAATAAAGTTCTAGGGAACGGACCAGGATTGGCTTCCCAGTTAGGTAACAATGTAGTCGGGAATCCGGTGAGTCTGTAGTATACCCATGCCTCAGTAGCTCCACCGTAAAGGGTAGTGAAGTACTGTTCTGCATAGATATTCTCTTTTGCGTTTCCGGCAGCACTGTTAAATGCGTCTACGATACCGTCGATATAATCTTCAACATCTTCGTCCGTTGGAGCAGTTGAGGCCAGGTCAGCACTTGCATCCAGGGAACCAAATCCCCGAACTGTGGCAATGGATTTCGTCAATCCAGACTTTAAGAAGTCAGCTCTGGCAGCATCAGAAGATGCCATCATTCCTCTCCAGAAATCAACGTAAGAAGACATGATGATCGGCTCGATACCTGCACCGGCACCACCGAGGCCAAGACCTACGTTACCGAAGCTGCTATCGTCAAAACGACCTCCTGCAGGATAAACCCCCACAGCCGCTCTTTTAAAGTTGTCCGGAGGTGTTCCTTCATCGTTACCATGGCTTCTGCCCCAGTATCCGTTAGGAACGGAACAATAGGTGAATCCATCATAGTGTGGTGGAGGAACGGCCAGAGAACAGTTCAGATCTTCTTCATTCGGATCGGCATCTGCACCCGGGGTAGCATCCACCTGGCGGTAGAAATAGTACCGGATTCTCGGGTCATCGTTATTGAGCATGGTTTCCATGATCCAGTTGGACTGATAGATGTTCGCTCCAGATGGCGTGTAATCGGCTGCAAAATCAGGATGTCTGTTATCCGGTTGCAGTTCACTCGTTCCATACTGCAGGAAAAAGTCATCTTCTGCACTCTCAATAAAATTACCTCCGTCGATGACCTGGTTGAACGCGGAAACGTTCCCCGTGGTGTAATACGCCTTCAGACGAATGGTGTTGATGAGTTTTCTCCATTTGGAGATATCTTCGTTGTAGAAGATATCGACAGCACCAATCGTAGTCGGATTCCCTGCAAAAAGGGTTTCAGCTTCATCCAACAGTCCTAAAGCGGCGGCATAAACTTCTGCTCCACCGTCTAAAGCGGGTGCTGGGAACTCTCCGGGATTTCCCGCCTGGCTAAAGGCAGCTTCTCCGATGAAATCAACCAGTTGCAGCAATTGGTGCGCATACAGGGTTTTAGCTACAGCTACGTGGAATCCCAAATCCGTTTCCGGATCTTCATTCAGGGTTTCCAGGGTTTGAAGGTTGGTCAGGATACCGATCGAAACCGGATCTCCAACACCATTTCCATTACTACTGTAGGT
>CAKZOC010000155.1 GCA_937136025.1 uncultured Bacteroidota bacterium | reverse complement strand
TAACCCCGTCGTTGTCTGTATCCCGCTGAGACGCCGCGCATCCGTTGGCATCTACCGTAGCCCCGGCAGGAGTATTTGGACATAAATCCCGGGCATCAGTAACCCCGTCGTTGTCTGTATCCCGCTGAGACGCCGCGCATCCGTTGGCATCCACTGTGGCTCCGGCAGGAGTATTTGGACAGGCATCGCGGTCGTCATTGACCCCGTCATTGTCTGTATCCCGCTGGGAAGGCGCGCATCCGTTGGCATCCACTGTGGCTCCGGCAGGAGTATTTGGACAGGCATCGCGGTCATCAGTGACCCCGTCATTGTCTGTATCCCGCTGGGAAGGCGCACATCCGTTGGTATCTACTGTGGCCCCGGCTGGAGTATTTGGACAGGTATCCTGGTCATCATTAACCCCGTCGTTGTCTGTATCCCGCTGAGACGCCGCGCATCCGTTGGCATCCACTGTGGCTCCGGCAGGAGTATTCGGACAAATATCCCGGTCGTCATTGACCCCGTCATTATCGGTATCCCGTTGCGCTGAGGAACATCCCTCACTATTGACGTTCGCCCCTGCAGGAGTATTAGGACAAATATCACGGTCGTCGTTCACACCGTCATTATCGGAATCTCTTTGAGAAGCGGCACATCCGTTGGCATCCACTGCAGCCCCGGCGGGGGTATTCGGACATAAATCCCGGGCATCATTTACCCCATCACCATCTGTATCCAATTGTGAAAGTGAACAGCCGTTACTGTCTACACTGGCCCCAAGTGGTGTGTTTGGGCATAAATCATCTATGTCCACTACACCATCGCGGTCAGCATCCCTTTGGGCATCGGAGCACCCATTCTGATCCACCGATACTCCAGGGGCCGTACCCGGGCACAAATCAATTTCATCGATGACTCCATCCAGATCGGTGTCCTGAGTAGATCCGGAACATCCATTGCTGTCGACGGTAGCGCCTGCCGGCGTATTCGGGCATAGGTCCTGGTCATCTGTTACCCCGTCATTATCCCCATCTCTTTGAGAAGCTGAGCAACCATTGGCATCGGGAGCTGCACCATTAGGAGTGTTAGGGCAGGTATCGCGATCATCACTTACGCCATCGTTGTCAGAATCCAATTGGGAATCCGCGCATCCGTTACTGTTAACGCTAGCCCCAGCAGGCGTATTCGGGCAGGTGTCCAAAGCATCACTAACCCCATCATTATCGGTATCTCTCTGGGAAGCCGAACATCCGTTGGAATCCACACTGGCACCTGCAGTCGTATTCGGGCAGGTGTCCCGATCATCATTTACGCCATCGTTGTCTGTATCCCGCTGAGAAGCTGCACATCCGCTCGAATCCACGGCCGCACCCGCAGGGGTATTCGGGCAGGTATCCCGGTCGTCATTAACCCCATCATTGTCTGTATCCTTCTGAGAGTCCGCACAACCATTGCCATCAACTGAAGCTCCTGCCGGAGTGTTGGGACAGGTGTCCACGTCGTCGTTAACACCATCATTATCAGTATCTTTCTGGGAATCCGCACATCCCCCGGCATCTACGGCTTCCCCGGATGGAGTGTTCGGGCAACTATCCTCAATATCGATGACGCCGTCGTTGTCAGTATCTTGCTGAGACTCCGAACAACCTTCCGCATTTACAGTTTCACCTGATGGAGTGTTCGGACAGAGATCCTCATTGTCATTCACACCATCCCCATCGCTGTCCTTCTGCGAATCCCCGCAACCCCCGGCGTCCACAGTTTCGCCCGCAGGGGTATTCGGACAGGTATCCATATCATCATTGACCCCGTCATTGTCTGAATCTGTTTGAGATTCAGAACAACCTTCGCTGTTCACGGTTTCTCCAGCAGGGGTCCCGGGACAAACATCCAGGGCGTCATTAACCCCATCGTTGTCTGTGTCTTTTTGGGAATCTGAGCATCCCTCAGCGTCCACGGCCTCTCCCTCCGGGGTGTCAGGACAATTATCCTCATCATCATTTACCCCGTCCCCGTCAGCATCTTCAATAGTGGATTCAATGACTTGTAACTCGAAAGGCTCCTGACATCCTGCCTGTGTACGAAAAATATAAGTGCCGGAATCCGCCGGAGTGACCAGACCCAGATTCAGATCTCCATTAACAGTACTACCATCCGGGCTTTGGACGGTAAAGGTCACATTGTTTGGAAGTATACTGAGAACCAACCGGTCCCCTTCATCGACAGTGAGCTCGTTAGCCCCTTCGTTCCATACGCCATTTATCTGGTATTCCGGTATGATGCTTTCAGAAGTACAAATAGTTCCTGTACTCCAAATGGCTGTATTTTCCACCGATGCAGAACCGGCCGTATCAAAATCACCCCCGGCCCATAATTGTGTGCGCTCTCTGTTAAAAACCAGCGCATTGACCTGATTATCCGCTCCAACATTCGTTCCGGGGCCAAGGGCCTGCCAACCCCCGGAGGTTCTCCAACGGGCGACGTTATTCATAATAAGGTTGACATCCGACTGATTAGATGCGGTTTCAAAACTCCCTGCTGCATAGAGGAAGGTACCGTCGAATTCCAGAGCATTTACATTTCCGCTAAGTCCGAAATTCAAAGGTTCCCAGCGACTCTGAGCACGAACCCATCGGGCAATACGGTTGACAGTCTGCCCGCCTGCAATCGCGAAATTTCCACCAGCATAAATATATGAAGGTGTTATTGTTATGGCCTGTACGAATCCACTGGTGCCACTTCCTAAAGTAGCCCAGGAGGAACCATTCCAATAGGCAATCCTGGGGGCTGTACCCCCACCGGCTGTGTCGAAGTTACCCCCGACATACACATTGCGAGCCTCATCAAGCTCAATCACCCGAATCTCGTTATTGGTGCCATCAATCCCCGTCCCGGCATCCCTGAGTACCGACCAGGAGTCGTTTTCCCAATAGGCAATATTATTTGCGGGACTTCCTCCGGCAATTTCAAAACTTCCCCCCGCATATACCCTATTGTTCTCATCTATGGATATCGCCTGAACCTGACCATTTGTACCCGTACCCATAGGGTTCCAGGCAGCCCCATCCCAGTAAGCAATATTGTTGGCGGGTACACCGCCTATCTGGCTGAAATCCCCACCGACAAAAACCCTTCCATCTTCTGAGACGGCGATGGCCAGGACCTGACCGTTGGCCCCGCCAATCGTTCCCCACCCTGCAGGTCCGTAAACCGCTAAATTTGATGTGCTGACACCTCCGGCAGCGGTAAACTGACCGCCGACATAATAGACATCATCCTCACTTCGGGCGATGGCCTGGACAATGCCATTGGTGCCGTTCCCGGGGCTGGCCCAATTCCCGACGCCATTGACCGGCTGTGTCACCGGACCTGAAGTCTCGCCCTGCAATCGGTAAAGCTGAACGGAATTCCCGTAATCTGAGAAATACATTTCCCCGGCCTCATCCAGACCAAAGCTCGATACAAACTGACCGTTCGTTCGGAAAAGAAAATCCCGGCTGGCAGCTCCGGTAGAGGGATTGTAATTCAAGGACCACACACGTCCGGTGATATAATCGGCGAAAACAAGACGTCCCTGCAGTAGTGGATCTGTAATGCTTCCTCTATATACGTACCCCGAAGTAATCGAACGATCGCCGCTATTGTGATTATACGCCAGAACAGGTTTGGTGTCTGGAGAAGTTACAAGGGAGGTAGAAGCATTCTCAATCTCATTGCCTTCAAACCGGTTCCATCCGTAATTCCTGCCATTCTCAATAAGATTGATCTCCTCAAAATCCCCTTGTCCGACATCGCCTCCCCAAAGGCGGTTCGTCTCAAAATCAAAGGAAAATTTCCAGGTATTTCGAATGCCCCAGGCATAGAGCTCATCCAGGCCTGAAATCCCTCTGCGCGGATTGTCCCTTGGAATTTCATATCTGCCCTGGGGTTGGGCCGGATTGGTCTCCACAGGATTATTCCCATCTACATCCACATCAATCCGCAAAATACTGCCAAAGGCGGTTTGCAGATTCTGCCCATTCCTCCTGGGATCCCCTGCACCTCCGCCATCTCCGACGGAAATATAGAGATACCCATCCGGGCCAAAGGCGATCTTGCCCCCGTTATGATTGCCCTCTGGTTGATTCTTCAGAAAGCTGGCAATCACAAATTCAGAACCGGGATCCACCACATTCGGATTCGTGGCGCTCACCTGATACCGGACCACATTCATACGGTAGTTCCCCGGTCTGTCCGTAAAATATACGTAGATATACCTGTTTGAACTGAAATTAGGATGAAAAGCAAGGCCCAGGAGCCCTATTTCCTGTCCGCTGCCAAAAGAGACTCGACTGCGGATGTCCAGAAAGGTCTGCAGTTGTGAAGCCGCGGCATTGGGATTGTTGGGAAAGACCCGAATCCTTCCCGGTTGTTCAACAACGAATAATCGATCCGATCCGTCATTGGCGTTCTGGATTTCTACCGGAAACTGGAAACGCAGATTGGGAAAGGCGGGCTCATACGAAATCTGAGCCTTCCCCAAAACTCCAAACAGGAGAATGGGTAGACATAAAAGCCACGTCTTGGGAGTAAAGTTCAATCCTTGGTTCAATTTTTTGGGAAGGGCAATATACGACCATTTAACGTAAGAAATAGCCCTTTCATCGAAAAACTAAGGCTTCTTTACAATACAATTACGAGAGGGTGAACATTCGGGGTTCTCCTAAAACGAGATGTCCCACTGGATGCGGAAGCGGGTAGTGTTTTCAAGGTTTTGAGTGTCCGTCTGGAAATCAAAAACGGTGATTTCAGCCGTGAGTTTATTGCGGTGCCCCCCTTTAAAAAACCAATTCAGCGCAAGGGCAAATTCTTCCTCATGAAAATCCCGCAGATCTGAGTTCGGGGTATAGCGGGCATAGCGGGCCGCCAACTCCAGAGGTTCCGGAATGAAATTCCACAGATAGGAAAAAAAGTATCCGGCCTGGTAATAACTCCCTGTAAGCCGGGTGGCACCCCCATTGATCTTATCCTGAATTTCCTTGGTATGAAATTCATTCTGCCATGAAAAACCGCGATACATAAATGCGGTTTCCAGCAATCCCTGGTTTACTCTGTATTGTCCGGGCAGTCCTTCTGAAAAACCAAACAACTGTCCGCCTCCCGCCTGCGAAAACCGGGTATAGGGGCTGCGGTTAGTTACCCCTCCAAAAGCGATCAACCCGGTGGGTTTTTCATGAAAACGGAGGTCTGAACCTGTCATTTGAAGTTCCCGTCCCAGGAAATTCCACTGCAACCGCCCCACGTACATAAAGTGATTGTCATCGTTTTCTACTGCCCCGCGTCCTGTTCCCGTAAGTATGGAAGCATGGTAGGTAAGATCCGCCAGACTTCCCGGAAAGAGCCGGCCGTAAAACGAGAGGCCGAGTTGCCGGTCTACGGTGAAGGGCCGGGTAATGATGGAGCGATCGACCATTTGTTGCTTACCGGAAGAAATAACGCGCTCCCGGTTGAAATAGGTCTTCCACTGTCCCACCTTGATTTTAAAGGTGGAAAACTTTTCGAACATCACCCTGAAATCCAGCAGGTTGCCCTGAGACAACTCATATTCCCAGTAATACTTGAGGTACGGCTGAAAGGCATGTCCTCCTACTTTTAAGCGGGCCCGGTTGATCTTGAAAACCGGTTTATCACTTTCCAGATCGTCCAGCGTCAGAGGGTTTTGATCCCCCGGAGTTGCAAAACGGAATTGAAAGCGGGATTCGAGGTGCAATTGAAAACGGTCGTCCGCAGTTGAAAACTGAAAACCTTTATCCGTGTATTCTACTTCAATTTTAGGCTTTGAAACGGAATCGTGCTGTCCGTGGGCTTCTATCCCTGAAAGGGCCAACAGGAGCAAATAAAAAGTGCGTACGGCGTAAATTTCAAGGCTATGGGTCATAGGGAACAGGTTCCTCCAAACCTCAAAGTAGCAAAAACATTTTACTTGTCAGAATTTCAGCGCTTCGTGCTTATCCCACAGCCCCCAAAAGGCGCCAACGTCTCCTTCAGCTCCGACCTTCCAGGATTCGTCAAAAGATGAAAAGTAAAAAACCTCAATGTTATCCTCGGTTGCCCATTTCTGTGTATTGATGAAGTATTTCAGAAAATTCTCAAAAGAGGGGTGCGCCCCATTGGTACTGCTCCCTTCACTGGGCCAGCCTGTTTCGGACACAATCACTTTTTTTCCGTTCCCTGCGCGTAAGGCCCTTTGAAACATGTCTTTCATATACAGTATCGAATAGTCCAAATGACAACCCTCCCAGAAAGGATAGCAGTTGGCCAGGATCACGTCGCAGGCCTCCGTGATCCTGGGATGGTCGACAAATTCATAATAGGCATCCACATACCCCACCGGCAGGTCCGGTACTGCTGATTTTACTTTATGGATAAATCCGAGCAGCTCTTCTTCCGTCAGGTCGCCCCGCAGTAATACTTCGTTCCCGACAGCGGCAATATCCACAAGGCCTTCCTTGGCCAAAAGGATCAGGTTGTCCACTTCCTCCTTGTTGATCTCGGGGTCATCGCCCAACCAGGCTCCCACCATGGTTTTGATCCCGAATTCTTTCGCAATTCCCGGGATCTTCTCATTTCCTTCGGTACAGGAAAAAGATCTGATCCATTGGGTATAGGGTTGAATGAGCTCCATTCTCCTTCTAATCTGGGATTCAGAAATACGTTCCCCTGGTTTTTGTCCTTCTTCATAGGGGCTGAAACACAAGCCGTGCATCCCCATGGCCAGAACCTCTCTGGCCTTTTCTTTTAAAGCTTCCCCGGTTAGCCCGGATAATTCTGTGGCGGCCAGTGCCAGGCGTTTATCTTCTCTGTATGACATACCCTATTCGTATTTTAAGTGTTCGTCCTGATCCCAAATTCCCCATCCGGCACCTACATCACCTTCGTGATGCAGTTTCCAGGATTCATCAAAAGAAGTGAAGTAAAAGAGGGACAGTTCGTTCTCCCGATGCCATTTGCTGACATTGATAAAATATTTCATGGCATTGACAGAAGAAGGTTCCGCAGCTTCTCTCTTGCTTCCTTTGTTGGGCCACCCGGTTTCCGTGATGATGATGGGTTTACCTTTTGAAACTTCCTGTGTCAGCTGGTACATCCGCTTTAAGTAACCCGCCGCCTTGTGTATGTCTGAGCCTTCCCAGAATGGGTAACAGTTTGTCAGGATTACATCGCAGGCTGCAAGGAGTTCCGGACGTTTTATCAACTGGTAGTAGGCATCAACATACCCCACGGGTATTCCCGGCAAGGCTGCTTTCACCCTGTGCAAATATTCGAGGATTTCCGCTTCAGACAACTCATTACGGAGCAGGACCTCATTCCCAACGGCGGCAATATCTACCATCCCTGCTTTCCCGAGGGCAATCAGGCCCTCTATTTCCTTTTCATTTCGGGCTTTGTCCTTGCCGATCCAGGCACCTACCATGGTCTTTAATCCTTTTTCCCGTGCAACTTTTGGTATAAATTCATTTCCGTCCGTACATGAAAAAGAACGCACCCATTTCGTGTACGGTTCAATAACCTGCATCCGTTGTCTTATCTGGGATTCTGTCAGAATATCTCCAATATCCTGGCCCTCGGAATAGGGGCTAAAACACATACCGTGCATCCCTTCACGCAGGGATTCTGCAAAAAGTTTCTGAATATCAGCTTCACTTTTGGTGTCGAATTCGACATCTGAAGCCAGGTCGAGTTCCAAATCCGCGCCGAGTAAAGACATAAGTTGGTCTGACGGATAGTAGGAAGATGTCGTAACCGCCGGCTTCTCTTTTCGTTTGTCGAGTTCGGCTCTTATTTCATTGGCGCGCTCTTCGGTCATGTCGTAATCCCACATAACATAAATAGCGATCAGGGTCCCGAGAATGGGGACTCCTGAGTAAAAAGCCCGTAAACCCGTTACAGCGCCTTCTGTCTGTACGGCCGCATCTGCATCAAAACCCACAATAGACAAAATTGCACCACTCAATAAACCTGCGATGGCGAAGCCGAATTTAACCATCCACCAGTAAATGGCTCCGAACACCCCTTCCCTTCGCTTTCCGCTACTGATTTCATCCAGGTCGATAACATCGGCCGTCATGGACATCATCAGGACAAATAAACTTCCGATACCAAAGGAGAAAAAGGGCAGGGCAAAAATAAACATAAACGGTTTTCCGGGGATAAACAGAAACCAAAGCATGATATATCCAATTACCGAGATCCCCTGTGAGAGTAAGAAGGCCTTCTTTTTACCCATCTTCTTGGACATTTTTGTCACGATGGGGATCACTAAAAAGGTGGTGATCAGCGCTCCTAAACTCCCGAACAGGGTCGGCCAAATTCCCGCGGCTCCCGCATCTCCATTAAAGAGGTAGTAAACCACAATAAAGAATGAGAACGCAGCGATGGTGTTAAAGGCATTGAAAATAAAAAATGTAGCGATACACAATTTGCGGAAAGGCGGGGATTTAAACGCCTCTTTAAAACCTTGAAGTATCTCTTTCAGACTTCCCCCTATATTCCCAACCGTTAAAGGGGAATAGTCTTCATTAACCGTGGATTTGCTTTTGAGGAAAATGGCCGGAACCATGGCGAAAATCATACAGATGACCCCTACCCAGACCGCGAGGGTCCGGGTGGCGACATCGGCAGATTCAAACCAGCCCTGATCGTACATAATCACCCAAAACCATGGGGCGATGACCCACGCCCACTGACCGATCCATTGTGCCACAGCCATGATACTGGTGCGCTCATGGAAATCATTACTCATTTCATAGCCCATGGCCACATAGGGTACGCTAAAAATGGTGAGCCCCAGATAAAAGACAAAGGACCAAAGCAGAAAATACGTAAAGTTGTAGTCTACTCCATTCTCCCTGTACAATTGCCACATGACCACGAATGAAATCCCCATGACCAAAGCGCCGAGCATGACATACTGTCGGCGCCTGCCCCACCGGGATTTGGTGTTGTCTGATATAAACCCCATGATAGGGTCGGTTATGGAATCGAACACTCTGGGCAGAAAAAACAAAACCCCCCACATCCATCCGGGGAATCCAAGATCCTGGACGAGTACCACCATAAAAATCCCCAGGGCTGCCGGAAACATCTGGTTTGCGAGCATGCCTATTCCAAAAGCGACTTTGTCGCCAAAAGGTACTTTGCCTGCCGTTGTTGTCGTTGAGTTACTCATGGTTTGTTTAGCTTGTTTGGTTAGGTGATGAAATAACTACCGTTTGAATGGCTCGTGGGCTGATGGCAATATTTGCAGCGCGCGAACTGAGCGTAAGTCGAAAATTCTTTGGCGCGGCGTCCTGATTGAGAACAACTACTACAACAGACCCATCCGGGTTCTCAACCGCGGTAACCATAAGGGAATCGTCTGCATTTTCGAAGCCAATCCGCACGGCACCCGGGCGTATATATCTGCTAAAATGGGCAAGGGTATGATACAGGGGGGTAAAATAAACCTCGTCCTGATCCGGATCTACGATCACCGGAGCTACACACCAGTTTTTGAACCAGTTCGGTCCTCCCTGACGATCCAGGACCATATTCCAATCGATCCATCCATCTACCCAATTGTTCATGCAACCGATAATATCCCGGGCGTATCTGTACACCGGTACATATTTTGGATGCAGGTGTTTATCGCTTTCCGGCGCCCAGTCCCATCCCCAGTCGGTCGCTTCTTTAGACCAGTACCAGTCGTCATCCTGCCATTTGGGAACCTCTGCATCCACGCAGGCCTCGGATTGAATAAGGTGTTTTCCCGGGGCTTTTTCATGGGCAAACTGCAGATTCTCGGGAAACCAATCATAGGTGCTGCCATACCAATGTACCGCCGTACCGTCAAAGTATTTTGCAGCCTCCGGATCCGTAAACATGGCATTTACCCAGTCCTTGAGCTCCTCGCCCCTGTTCTGGTCATACCCGAGGATTTTTGCCGAGTGCCCGTCAGTCCTGAGTTTTGGCCCGAGATGATCCCTGACAAAGGCCGTCATTTCCTCAGGTGTAAAATGCATGCTTTCCCAGTTGTTGTCATTCCCAAGGGGTTCGTTTTCTACGGTAAAACCCCAGATCGGAATACCTTCCTCGGCATAGGCCTCCAGGTATTTTGAAAAGAATAAGGCCCAGGTGTCATAGTACTCGGGAAGCAACTTTCCCCCGCGCCAATCCTCATTGTCCTTCATCCAGGGGGGAGCAGTCCATGGCGAAGCCAGAATCTTGAACCCGTCTTCAGAAATCTCCATAGCCTCCTGAATCATAGGAATCAGATCATCCCGGTCTTCATCAATAGAGAAGTGTTCCAGTTCCAGATCACCTGCTACCGGGGCATAGGAATAGTTGCTTAAGGAAAAATCACAGGAATTCATATGGGTTCGGGTAAGGGAATACCGGGCACCCTCAGATCCAAAATAGGCCTCGAGCACCTTTTTTCGATTCTCAGGACTCAGTCGATTGAGCAGGGAGGCCGATGCCTCCGTAAATGAGCCCCCAAACCCGGTAATGGTTTGAAATCTATTTTCCGGTTTGAGACGAATTTCAGTACTGGCTGCATTTTCCTCAGATTCAGCAACCGGCGTTAATTTATTTCCTGATGCTGCAGTTTCAAAAACTTCAACAGATAATTTCTCCTCAGTTTGGCATGAACTCAGCATCAAAAAAACAGTGAAAAGGGTAAGCGATTTGTATAACATTGCATTGGGCGTCTCGGGTTGTTGAGCGAAAGGTTCAATGTGCCTCAGTTTTTTCATTTTCGGACGGAGGTGCAAGAACTTTCAGGAGCAGGGAATCCGCACTACCTCCGAAAGTCTTCTTAATCGGATTTCCATTTCGGCTTAGCCCTTTGAAAACCCCTTGATCTACCTTATCCCAGAGGGCGTATTTCGCATGTCC
>CAKZOC010000154.1 GCA_937136025.1 uncultured Bacteroidota bacterium | reverse complement strand
TCCTTTCGGGCATCCAGTCGGGTTTTGAGTAGTGCAGCCATCTGGTCTTGTTGCTGTTTATTCAGGCCGAGGGCGAGGGTCATTCGTTTGGATTGAATCGTAGCCTGCTGCTCAGCAGAGAGCTCCGTTCTGTGTTCCGATCCGCGGACCGGGTTGTGCGATCTGTGTTGTGCGCTTGTTCCCAATCCGATGAGCAGCGCACATAGTGCCATTGTTTTTTTCATGTGAATCTGTTTAGGTGTTTTAACCTTAGAATCACAGATGGGACGAACGTTTAACCCCAAGTATGGATTTACAAAATAATTAACACAACGACCCGCCCAGTCGGCAGGAGCTTTTTAGAGCACATCCTGCTGAGTGGTGTCCGGAGTACCGTTCATAGAAATTTCCATGGATTGCTCGATAGTATCTGAACCCTGGGTCTCGTCCATCTGTTGATAGAGCAGTGCGCTTAAAATGAAGGCGAAAAGGTAAATCAGGCTTTTGACTTTGTAGTTCATGATTTTGGGGGTTTTATTTGATCTACAAATTAGGAATACAATCGGGGCGTTTTTTGCTTTTGTTGTCAGCCGGTGTTTTTTTGTTGGGAAAATCGGGAAACCTGTGGGCAACTCCGTATCTCCATTTTGAGAAAATGAGTCCGGAATTGCCGTTTATCGGGTTTTCAGGTCTTTTGTAGAGGGATTGATTAGCTCGGATTCAGGATTAATTCAATCCGCGCGACTACATCTTCCAGGTGGTAGCGGGTCATGGCATCGGAACTCCTGCCAGCGGCGGAGCGGGCCTGTCGCTGAATGCGCACCAGCTCTGCCCGGGCTATGGATCGGATGTCTGACTGACTGGTATTGACGGCCGTAGATTTACGATACCCGCCCCGGTCGTCCTGCTTGGCCTGGTTTTCTGCCGTAAGCAGATAGTGCAGCCGGTCTATATGGGCTTTTTGTAAGTTTCTTCTATACGTGTCTATTGCTGCTCCTTTGGAAAGCTCAGACCACAGGCCTGTTCTCAGGTCCTGCATCATTTCAGGAAGGCTGTAGGTGTTATCGCCATCCAGGGCTTCTGCTTCAATGAGTCGGGCCATTCTTCCCAGACTGAGGATATTGTTCAATGTGCGTACCTGCAGCCGGCGTACGCGTTCTACGGCACCGGAATATTCAATACGCCCGAAGACGTCTTTGTCCAAAAGCCATTGGGGTGTTTCAAAAAGTTGCTCCTGAAGAAACTCCATACATTTTTCCTGATGCTCCCCGGGCACGTAGGTATAGACAGGACCCTCCTGATCGTAGGTTTTATGATTTTCATAGACCCCGCCAATATTGTTGGACACATGGCCCATATAGCGGTTATACTGACCGACCACCTGTCCGTATAGTTCTTCGAGATCGGCGTAGTCTTTCCCTTCTTCTGTCGTCCACGCAATCAGGTTGGGAACGATTCTTTTAAGGTTCATAATCCCATAGGTGCTGGCAAGGACGGCATCGTCTCCCAGATCTTCGGTCTGTGAGCTCGGGTCTACCACATCTCCTACTTGCTGGTGGCCGAAACGGTAAAGCGGATCTCCGGCGTGCTCCAGGATCCAGGCATCCAAGATGGGTTTTTCTGCTTCCGCGGTTTTATCGGGAATAGGTCTGTAGCCCCAGCGGATGGCATATTTATCATAGACCCCGATATTGGGCATGAGCGCTACGCCTTCGTCCCCGGGTTGGGCTACATAATTAAAGCGGGCGTAGTCCATAATGGAGGGGGCTGTGCCGTAGGTTTGGGTAAAGCGTGCTGACCTCAAAGAATCTACCGGATAGGCCACACTACTGCCCATATTGTGAGGGAGTCCCAGGGTATGGCCCACTTCGTGAGAGGATACAAATCGAATTAACCGGCCCATCACGGCCTGGTCAAAGTCTGCTTTTTGGGCGTCGGGATTGATGGCCGCTGTTTGAACAAAGAACCACCCTCTGAGCAGGCTCATCACATTGTGATACCAGTTGATATCCGATTCCAGAATTTCACCGCTTCTGGGATCGCTGACATGCGGCCCGCTGGCGTTTCTTACGGGAGAGGCCAGGTAACGCACCACCGAATAACGCACGTCTTCCGGAGACCACTCGGGGTCTTCCTCAACCGTAGGCGGATCTTTGGCGATGATGGCGTTTTTAAAACCGGCCGCTTCGAAGGCCACCTGCCAGTCCTCAATGCCCTGCTTTATATAGGGGACCCACTGCTCGGGTGTGGCCCGGTCTACGTAATAGACAATAGGTTTTTTGGGCTCGACAAGTTCCCCCCGGTTGAATTTTTCTAAATCTTCATCCCGGACTTCCAGGCGCCAGCGATCCAGAAAACGAATGGTTTTACTTTTCTGGGCCTCCAGGCCATAATCCACTTGTCCCCGGGCAAACCATCCGACCCGCTCATCGAAGTACCGTCTTTTCATCGGCTGTTCAGGCAATAAGATCATCGAATTGTTGATCTCGATGGAAATAGAACCCAGACTGCCGTTGGAAGGGGCGTTAGAGGCGCTATAGGTTTTCACATGCCGCCCCTCAATATTCATCGGATAGCTGCGCACAGATTCTATATAGCTTCTGCCGTCGTCCAGACGGGTCACCTTAAAGCGCTTCCGGTAACTATCCGGCATACCCAAAGCTTTGACATCTTTGGTAAAAAGCTCATCCATTTGAATAACTGTAGCCGGGCTTACAGAATCCTTTTTTAAAGCTTTGATATCAAAGGAGTAAAGTACAGGTTCGAAATTTGAATTGACCACGGCTTCATGAACGGGCAGGGAGTCTGCCGCAACCACGTCGTGGCTGACCACCCGGATCAGGACTTTTGTGGGTTTTTTCTCCCATCGGAGCACTTGTGTGTTGATTTTGCCACCTCCGAAACCGATGCCGGAAGCAGTTTTGGAAATCCGGCTTACCATTAACATTTCCCGTCCAAAGAGGGAGTCCGGAATTTCATAAAACCATTTATCTTCGATCTGATGGACATCAAAAAGCCCCTGATCGGTAACCGCATCTTTTGTAATGACCTTTTCATAAGGTTTGATGCCGTTCTTGTCGTCTTTTTCCTTTTTTTGGGAAGCTTCCGTATTGGCTTTTTTCTTTTTCTTAAAGAGTTGAGCGTTCGCTGGCTGGAGAGATCCAAGGAAGAGTAAGACGAATAAACAAAGTGAGAATGGGGGACTCAGACGCATTTTAGAGAAGGGTTTTTAAAATTTGAGCCCAAAGAACTTAAAATTTGGAAAATTTCTGTGTTAATGAAATACTAAGACCTGTGCCCGTATTTCATACTGAAGACCTACAGGGGCCTGGTTTTTAGTGAACATCAAATGGTTAGAGATTAGTTGTGCAGGGCATTTTGCCGCTGAAGGGGGTAATGCGTACGGAAGGATGTAACATTTTGTCTTTAAAAACGTCTGTTTATATATAACAGCCTGATTTAATTCGGTTTAAGAATAATTGCAGGCGTCCACATAGGAGAGAGCTTCTCAATTCTTTCCATATTTGAATGAGTCAGTTGGAAGGCCCCTGTTTTTGCAGGGGTTTTGCGCTATATTCAGAAGAGCAGCGGCATTACGAATTGAAAGATAAGGACCAGCAGGACTACTGAAATTAAATTGAGAATCACTCCCACCCGTGCCATCTCGTGTACCTTGATATAACCGCTGGCGAAAACAATCGCATTAGGGGGCGTGGCCATGGGCAGCATAAAGGCACAGCTGCTGGCAATCGTTACAGGAATCAGCAAATGCAGCATGGGAATATTAAGGCCAATGGCGATTCCGGCCACTACAGGTGCCAGTACGGCTACAAGGGCGACGTTGCTCATGAGTTCCGTCATAAAGAGCATCAGCAGGATCAACAGAAAAGCTGTAAATAAGATGGAAACTTCGGCAGTGGCAATGGCGTCGGATACCACGTCTACAATACCACTGGCAGACATGCCGCGCGCCAGGGCCAGTCCCCCCCCAAAAAGGATCAGGATGCCCCAGGCCAGACGGGTGGTGTCTTTCCATTCCAGGATAAATGCGCCTTTTCTGAGATTAAAAGGAATGGAGAAAAGGGAGATAGCCGCCAGCATGCTGATCCCCGTATCTGAAAGGCCAAGGCCGGGCACCCAACTGTTGATCAGTGTTCTGAAAACCCATAGAAATACGGTTACCCCAAAGATCGAAAGCACCATTTTTTCCCGGGGGCCAGGCGGGCCCAATTTGCGTAATTCATCTCGTATTACGGATTGGGAGGCCCCAAATTTCAGCCCTTTACACGGAAACATCCATTTCACCAGTACCAGATAGGAGATTCCGATCAGGATGATGGAAATCGGCAGGCCGATGGTCATCCACCTCAAAAATGAAATTTCAATCTGATATTCATTTTCCAGCAGGCCGATCAAAACCGAATTCGGAGGCGTGCCAATCACAGTAGCGATCCCTCCGGCATTGGCAGAGAAGGCAATCCCAAGCATCACGCTTAGGGCGAAATTCTTGTCCTTTTTCGTGAAGCCGTCCGCATCCTGAATCAGCAGTTGGATCACCGAGAGTGCAATGGGCAACATCACTACGGTGCTCGCCGTATTGCTAATCCACATACTCAACGAGGCTGTGGCAATCATAAATCCGAGAATCACTTTCTCCGGGGTGGTTCCTGTCAGGTTAATGATGGTCAGGGCTATCCTGCGGTGCAGGTTTACTTTTTCAAGCGCGAGCGCCAGTACAAACCCCCCGAAAAATAGAAAAATAATCGGGCTCCCGTAATTGGCGCCTACGTCGGTGAGTGGCATTACCCCGAGTAAGGGAAACAGCAGCAGGGGCAACAAAGCGGTAACCGAGATGGAAACGGCCTCGGTAATCCACCAAATAATCATCCAACTTGCTGTGGCGATCACGGCATTGGCCTCGGGATGATCCACAATAAGATCGGGGATGAGGTTCAGGACTACAAAAAGAGCAGGCCCGAGAACGAGTCCGATGGCTTTGGATAGGTGCATGCGCCCTAAGATACTACGAGTCTTTCAAATAACACATAAGGATCTCTCCTTCCCTGGCCACCGAAGCCAGTCCGAGTTTTGTCAAGCCTTTGATCGCCTTATCCCACGCCTTGTTACTCAATCCGGATTGCGTTTTAAGGGTAGCGAGGGGGAGGGGCGCATCGGCTTTCAACAGCGCCAGCACGGTTTTTTCATGTTCTGCAAGGTCGAGCGGTTTTTTTTCGGGCCGCATTTGGGGGAAAAACAGGACTTCCTGAATAGAGGAATTGTTCGTCAACAACATGACCAGCCTGTCAATTCCGATGCCTATCCCCGAGGTAGGGGGCATGCCATATTCGAGTGCCCGCAGAAAATCCTGATCGATAAACATGGCTTCGTCATCTCCTTTCTCAGACAGACGGAGTTGTTCTTCGAACCGTTCCCGCTGATCGATAGGGTCATTTAACTCCGAATACGCATTTGCGATTTCCTTTCCATTGATCAGGAGTTCAAATCGCTCGGTCAGTCCGGGTTTGGAACGATGGGCTTTGGTCAGGGGGCTCATTTCCCTGGGGTAGTCAATGATAAACGTGGGCTGGACGTAATGGTGCTCACAGAATTCCCCGAAAATATGATCGATAATTTTTCCCGCACCCATTGTGGGGTCCACTTCCAGTTTTAGTTTCTGTGCAACTTCCCTGAGTTGCGGTTCTTCCATACCGGTAAGGTCAAAGCCCGTATGGGTTTTGATGGCTTCCAGCATCGGAACTCTTGGATAGGGTGCCGTAAAATCAATCTCCTGTTCCCCAACGTGAACCTTCGTGCCTCCCGTAGTCTCAAGAGCTACCCTTTCCAGGAGTTGTTCGGTGAGCTCCATCATCCAGAAATAGTCTTTATAGGCGACGTAGAGCTCCATTACGGTGAATTCCGGATTATGGGTCCGGTCCATCCCCTCATTTCTGAAATCCTTAGAAAATTCGTAGACCCCTTCAAAACCTCCCACGATGAGTCTTTTGAGGTATAGCTCGTTGGCAATACGAAGGTAAAGCGGGATATTCAGGGCATTGTGGTGGGTGACGAAAGGTCTGGCAGTAGCCCCTCCGGGTATGGGTTGCAAAATGGGCGTTTCTACTTCCAGATATCCTTTGGCATTGAAAAAAGTCCGAATGCTGTTCGTAATCTTTGTGCGCTTTACAAAGGTATCCCGCACCTGGGGATTGACCACAAGATCCACATACCGCTGGCGGTAGCGCAATTCCGGATCGTTGAATTCGTCGTACACCCGGCCTTCGGCATCCGTTTTGGGCAGAGGTAGAGGGCGGAGGGCTTTGCTCAGTACCGTCAGACCGGTGACCAGAACGGTCTTTTCGCCCACCTGGGTTTTAAACAGGGTGCCTTCAACCCCGATAATATCACCAATATCCAATAGTTTTTTATACACCTCGTTGTAGAGGGTCTTATCTTCCCCGGGGCATATTTCGTCCCGGTTAAAGTACAGTTGTATCCGCCCTTCGCTATCCTGTAATTCGGCAAAAGAAGCCTTGCCCTGTATCCTCCGGGACATCAGGCGTCCGGCCATAACGACCTTCCTGCCTTCTTCAAAGCCTTGTTTGGCTTCAAAGGTCCGGGTATCCACCGGAAACATTGCTGCCGGATATGGAGTGATGCCGAGGGCCCGGAGCTGCCCCAGTTTTTCTCTTCGGATAATTTCCTGTTCGGATAACTGCATGGACTCAGAATTTGCCCTGCAAAGATAGGTACAATGAAAGAATTCTCAAGGCGCGATGAAGGGTTTGAACCTGAGGGGTTGTAACATTTCCGAAGTCTTTACGTCCAATAGGTGTAACCCAAATCCGAACATGAGTTTTTTACGCGTTTTACTGGCCATCATTTTTCCACCCCTTTCGGTTATCGGCAAGGGATGTGGCTCTTTTCTGATCGTCTTTCTGCTCACCCTGTGCGGCTGGGTCCCCGGGGTGATCGCTGCCCTTGTGATCCTCAACAATCCTAATTAAGCTTCCGTACCTTTGCGACATGAACAAGGAGATCACCTTTGAAGATCTGGGCTTCAGAGACTACAAAGCAGTTTGGGAATACCAGGAGGAACGCTTTCAGGAAATTCTGGATATTAAGATTCGGAATCGCAGAACAGGAAGCTGCTCACCCACACCCAATTATTTCCTCTTTGTCGAACACCCTCATGTGTATACCCTTGGGAAAAGTGGAGACCTGGCCAATCTGCTAGTGTCTGAAGAACAACTCACTGAGCGCGGGGCGACATTTTACAAGATCAACAGGGGAGGGGATATTACCTATCATGGACCCGGACAGGTTGTCGGATATCCCATTCTGGATCTGGACAATTTTTTTACAGACATTCACAAATACCTTCGGTTTTTGGAGGAAATGGTGATTCTGACCCTGGAGGATTACGGTCTTAAGGCTACCCGTTCCAAAGGGGAAACAGGGGTTTGGCTGGACGTAGGTACGCCAGGGGCGCGAAAGATTTGCGCTATGGGTGTACGCGCCAGTCGTTGGGTAACCATGCACGGGTTTGCCCTGAATGTCAATACAGACCTCTCTTATTTTGACCTGATGATTCCCTGTGGGATACAGGACAAGGGTGTGACGTCCCTGAGCAGGGAACTTGGGCGGCATGTGCCGATGTCCGAGGTGAAATCACGCTTAAAAACCCATTTTGAGCAGTTGTTTGAGGTCAGGACCTCAGAAAAGTAAACCCTGAGCCCCCAAGCTTCTTAACCCACCAGTCTAGCGTCCCACCCGATACACCCGAATGCCGTTCTTGCGATAGGGGGTCACCAGTTCCACCATTCGGTCGTTGTCCATATCCGCCATGTCTGCTAAGCCACTTCCCTCGATGGGGAAACCGGCGACTGCTTCGGCAGTGCTTCTAAACACATGAAGCTGTTGGCTTTGGAGGTCGGTGACGGCTACATAAATAACATCATTGATGTAAAAGAGCTGTGGCCGGGTATAGACCCCAAGCTCTAATTCCTTTTCATTAGATTTTACACGAAAGCGATTGTCGTCCATCAGGGTCATGGTCTTTGTGCTCGCATCCATACCGTGATCCGGGCTCAGATTAAGTGCTGTACGCGAAACTTTTCCACGGGTATCGATGCGGATCAGGTTTCCTTTGCGATCTGTAAAGGCAAATCCATTGCGGTAGCCGAAGACTTTATTTGCGGAGAATTCGAAACGCTCCTTAACCGTGATCCGGGTATCACCCACCCGGTTGAGAATTTTGAGTTCCCCGCTTTCCAATTGAAAAACCAAATAATCCCGACTGCCGAACCTGAAGTGTTCCGGTGCCGAACGGATGGGACTTCCGGCATCCCTGAATTTAAAACCTTTCACAGAGCGCCCCTGCCCGTCATACATAAAGGCCTTGGAGCCCTGGGTGACTACCATTCGGTAATTTTTATTATTCTCATAATCAAAAACCGCGAGGGGATTCAGATTACCCCCTTTGAAGGCTTTGGGAAAGGGAGCGACCTTTTTACCGTTCCGATCCAGAACCACAAGTTCGGTATTGGTCGTAAATGCCATCTGCAGACGGCCATTCCGGAAAAGGTCTACTTGCGCAATGTCTCCCTGAATAGCGCTTTCCAGATCTTTCTTCCAGTAGAGGTCCCCGGCATTTGAGAAAAGGTACAGGGTGTTATTTTCATCCTGCACGGCAATATCCATAGTTCCGTTCTGGTGGTTCTTCAGAAATTGAGGCCGGTTGGCTACCGGGGCCTCCAATTCGGCCGTAAAAATATCGATGACCCTGGAGGTCTCATTATCCACAAAATCGGCATCCAGAAATTGATAAGATCCAAGGGAAAAAGTGTTTTCCAGATTCCACTGGGAAGCCAGCAGATATCCGTCGGGCATCCTTTCAGCCAGCGGAGATCTCAGCGCACCTATAATTAAGGAATCCGAAACGAGCTTTGAGTCTTTGGGGTTTTTTGAAATGAGCAGGATACTGGACTCTGTGGCCAGATTTGAAGAGAGTTTTTCAAATTCACCACTTTGGGAAAAGGTGTCCTGCCGGTTTTTATGGCTGATCAAACTCTGAAGCGCCTGGAGAGATGCGGTAAAAATAAAGGCATCTTCCACAGTGGCATAATATTCTGGGGTATCTGTGGCTTCGAGCAGGGGGTCAAAAGTTTCCCTCAACAGATTGGATTTCTCAAGAGCATAGATCAATACGCCTTGAAAATCAACACCCTCCCCTCGGAGTGGCCTGAGCATCTCTTCGACCAGAGAGGTGTTTAAACTGTGGAGGATGAGTATTTCAGATTCTCCCCCTTCCACGATACTTATTTGTTCAATACTTTCAAGGAGCTCCGGATTTGGATTTGGGGTTCCCAATAGTTTCAATTGATTGTACTGAAATTGTTGTGGTAGCTGAAGGGAATAGGAAATCCAGGTGTCCGCATTTCCCGGAATCAAGGTGGCAGCGCGCTGCAAGGGCAATACGGGAAGTGAACCCAGCAGGGTCTGCGAAACTGCCGTACTGTCTCTTTGGCTCTGTGTGCGCTGAAGACTAAAAAAAGACTCACGGGCCATGAAATCATACGAAGTCCACCCCGGGGTATCTTTGGCAGAAATCGCATATTCCTCGGATTTCCCGTCAAAAGGGTCGGGTAAATCCGCCGTCAGTACCAGCGTAGCCATAGCTAAAGGATTCGACGCGATTAGGGCCTTTTTCAGATCTGAAGATTCGCGGGTGGAGGCGTTTAGGAAACGGTCTAAATAGGCTTTGGAAGAAGCCACCACAGGTATATTTTGTAATTGGCTGAGATGAACTCCTGAACTATCCGGGAGTTCCCAAAGGGGAGCTGGTGGGTTTGACCGATCATTTATGGTGGTATCTGTCCCGGTTTCAGTGGCAGGAAGCAGGAGTAACCAGGCTCCCGGAGTTGCCAGAGAGTCGGAAAGAACGACAAGGGATCCCGAAGGGGGATCCAGCTCCAATACCGCAGCAATCGACTGGTGCCAGGGGAGGGTGTCTCCCCCAGATAAGGCATTCAATACCCCTGAATTCCGGTATTCCGAACGAAACAGTTCGGTATTGTTGATTTTTAGCACCATTTCGGCAGAACCCGGGATGAGTTCCTCCGGTTGCACGTGTTCAGGCAAGCCCGGGTTGCAGGAAATTAAAAAAACAGCACCTATAAAAAAGAATATCCTGAATGCACTCATCGCTGGGTTATCTACCCGCAAAAGTACTATCTAGTAGTTGAATTTCAACTGTTCCTCCTTTAATCTGAAACTTTTTCGGTGGTAGGGGGAGGGGCCGTATTTGAGAAGGGCATGCCGGTGTGCCTGCGTTGGGTAACCTTTGTTTTTGGTCCATTGGTATTCCGGATACACTTCATGAAGCTCCCGCATCAGGCTATCCCGGGAGGTTTTGGCCAGGATGGAAGCGGCGGCAATATTCAAAAACCGACCATCTCCGCGAATGAGGCATTCATGCGGAATGGCTTTATAAGGTTTGAAGCGGTTGCCATCCACCGCAATGGCTTCAGGCTGAATGTGCAGTTTGTCGAGTGCCTGATGCATCGCCATTATGGAAGCGTTGAGGATATTTATGTCGTCTATAATTTCGGGGGGTACGTGAGCGATTCCATAGGCTACTGCGGTTTTCCGTATCATGGCGGCAAGCTTCTCTCTTTTTAAGGCCGAAAGTTTTTTGGAATCGGTCAGAAAAGGATGCGTAAAACCATCCGGCAGGATGACCGCAGCTGCTGTTACAGGACCAGCCAGACATCCGCGTCCGGCTTCATCGGTGCCGGCTTCCAAAACGCATTTA
>CAKZOC010000153.1 GCA_937136025.1 uncultured Bacteroidota bacterium | reverse complement strand
CCGTAGGTGCCAAGGATTTGGCTTAATCGTGTGGAAGGACTTCATTAGCCTACGCAGACGGTGGGCACCACACAGCGTGGCCTCACTGTATAACCTTAGTTAAGGAGAAGTTATGACACTCACTCTTGAGGATAAAAAAGTTATCGTACAAGAGGTGTCTGGAGTTGCGTCTGAAGCGTTGTCACTCGTTGCAGCTGATTACCGTGGTTTAACGGTAGCAGAAATGACGAAGTTACGCGCTCAAGCTCGTGATGCAGGGGTTTACTTACGCGTTGTGCGAAACACATTGGCTCGTCGCGCGGTTGAAGGTACCGATTTTGCCTGCATTACTGAGACTTTAACTGGACCTCTTATTTTAGCGTTTGCTAAAGAAGAGCCCGGTGCCGCTGAACTCGCGGCAGAAGTGGAGGCACAGGAACGAGCTATAGCCGAAGCTTCACGAAAGCGCGATTCTCTGGATGCAGTAGCCAGAGCTCAGGAGTTGGCGCTTGAACGAGCCCGCGATTCTATCTCTAAAGCAGAAGAGGCTGCCCTGGCATTAGAAGAAAAAGTAGTACCGGTAAAAGGCGAAAAGTATCAGGAGGTTAATGAGGAGGGTCTGGAACCTGGCTTCTACCTGATCACCAATGTATTCGGAACGAAAAAATACTACGACGCCTTTATGAAGCAACTCGGCGATCAGGGCCTTAATCCCAAGTCATTCTATCGCAGTGCGAATAAATTCAACTACGTATATCTGCAACGTTACGATAGTATTCAGGAGGCGCGCAAGGCCCGCGACAGTAAATTCTCAGGCCGTTACCAGGGGGATTTATGGATCTTCCGGGTGCGATGAATGCACCGCTAAAGGGTTTTAGTGTTTGATTTCCTTCTGGATAAGGACATCCAGATAGGCCATGGTGTTGTATAAGTATTTCCGGTCGCCCATGATGGTTGCCATAGCAATTGCCCCCATAATCATAGTATAGAGTTGTTTGGCAAACTGTAAAGGAGGGACGGGGAGCTTCATTTCCCCTTTATTCACACCTTCTTCGAGAACAAGAGCAATTTTGCCCTCTATGATCCTGGCTGTCTCCCGGGTTGCCGCTCCCAGAATGCGGTGATTGTGTTGTGCATCCACACCTACATTGAGTACGGGACAGCCCCCAATACTATGGGTAAACAAATCGTATGTTTTATAGAAATTGGTCAGGCGATTTAATTTTTCCATGGCCGTACCCTCTTCTGCCAGGACCTCGTCCAGTGCATTTAAGAGTTTTGTGCTATTGTACTGGTATGCCGAAAGTGCCAGGGCATCCTTGTTTTCAAAATTACCGTAGAGGGCGCCTTTGGTCAGCCCTGTCGCCTCGGTCAGATCGCTCATGCTGGTGCCAACATAGCCCTGTCGGCTAAAGATTGGGGCTACGGTTTCTATGATAAATGCGGTGGTTCTCTCGGCTTTAGTACTCATCGGGGTTGATTTTATCGGCAGTTAAAAATAGTATACTGCACGGTATAATGCAACTCTAAAAAGAAACCTCCTAAGCCAATCGGGCTCAGGAGGCTTAAATTCAGGTAAAAACCCGTTAACTCACCAGCTCGTCCTGGTTACGGAAAACAAGCCCATCCTCAAAACTGTCGATTAAAACGATACTCTCCGGATGAATACTTCCTTTGAGAATTTCCCGCGACAGGTTATTGAGTACTTCGCGCTGAATGATCCTTTTGATAGGTCGCGCCCCATATTGGGGATCGAATCCTTTTTCAGCGAGATACGTAATGGCCTCCTCAGTGGCATCGACGGTAATGTGTTGTTCTCCCAACATTTTTTTGAGCAGCTCGAGTTGCAGGCGCACCACCTTTTTAATGTCGTCCCTGTCAAGGGGCGTAAACATAATGATATCGTCTATCCGGTTGAGGAATTCGGGACGGATGGTTTTTCGCAGTAACTCCAGTACGCCTTTACGCGCATGGTCCGAAGCGGTTTCCAAATCGGGGTACTCCTCGAATTTCTCCTGAATGATGTGGCTGCCCATATTACTCGTCATGATAATAATGGTATTCTTAAAATCCGCGACTCTTCCCTTATTATCCGTAAGCCTTCCTTCATCGAGGACCTGTAAGAGCGTGTTGAAGGTATCCGGATGGGCCTTCTCAATCTCATCCAATAATACTACAGAGTACGGCTTGCGTCTGACGGCCTCAGTGAGCTGGCCTCCTTCGTCATACCCTACATATCCGGGAGGGGCGCCTACGAGTCGGCTTACCGAATGCCGCTCCTGATATTCGCTCATATCGATTCGGGTAAGAGCGTTTTCATCGTCGAACAGATAAGCCGCAAGTGTTTTGGCCAACTCGGTTTTTCCGACCCCGGTAGTTCCCAGAAAGAGGAATGAACCAATAGGCTTCTTTGGGTCGTGCAATCCGGCCCGGCTACGGCGGATCGCGTCTGAGACGGCCTCAATAGCCTCATCCTGTCCGATTACCCGCCGATGGAGGACATCCTCGAGCTTCAGGAGTTTTTCCCTTTCACTTTGCAGCATTTTGGTCACCGGAATCCCGGTCCATTTAGCCACCACTTCAGCGATGTCATCTGCGGTCACCTCCTCCTTGATGAGCGTGCCGGAAGCTTGCTGCTCGCTCAATTCTTCCTGTAGTGATTCCAGTCTGGACTGCGCATCTTTGATCTTACCATACCGCAACTCAGCGACTTTGCCGTAATCTCCGTTACGCTCCGCCCGTTCAGCTTCCTGTTTAAAGTCTTCGATGTCCTGTTTGGTTTTCTGTATCGCATCGACAACCCCTTTTTCCTGTTCCCATTGGGCAAAGATGGAGCCTCGTTGCTCTTTAAGATTCGCCAGGTCTATATTCAGGGCCTTTAATTTTGAAGAATCATTTTCTCTTTTGATGGCCTCAATCTCAATTTCCAGCTGCATTATTCTGCGATCCAGCACGTCGAGTTCTTCAGGTTTTGAATTGATTTCCATCCGAAGTTTAGAAGCTGCTTCGTCCATGAGGTCGATGGCCTTGTCCGGCAAAAAACGGTTGGTAATATACCGCTGTGACAGCTCCACAGCCGCCAGTACGGCCTCATCCTTAATCCGTACTTTATGATGGGCTTCGTACTTTTCCTTTAAACCTCTAAGTATGGAAACAGCACTTTCGGTATCAGGTTCATCCACGGTGATTTTTTGAAATCGCCTTTCAAGGGCCTTGTCCTTTTCGAAATATTTCTGGTATTCGTCCAGGGTGGTAGCTCCAATAGCCCTCAATTCCCCACGGGCGAGGGCGGGTTTAAGAATATTGGCGGCATCCATCGCGCCCTGACCTCCTCCGGCGCCAACCAGGGTATGGATTTCATCTATGAAAAGTACAATCTGCCCGTCGGAACCCGTGACTTCTTTTATGACGGATTTCAGGCGCTCTTCGAATTCTCCTTTATACTTCGCTCCGGCAATCAGGGCTCCCATATCGAGGGAATAGATGATCTTATCCTTTAAATTCTCAGGGACGTCCCCCTGAATGATGCGGTGGGCGAGCCCTTCGACGATAGCCGTTTTCCCTGTACCGGGTTCCCCAACCAGCATGGGGTTATTTTTAGTCCTTCGGGAGAGAATCTGGAGTATTCGACGAATCTCCTCATCCCGCCCGATGACCGGATCGAGTTTTCCGCTATCGGCCAGGTCATTGAGATTCCGGGCGTACTTGTCCAGGGCATTGTAGGTGTCTTCAGCGCTCTGAGAAGTTACCTTTCCTCCTTTTCTCAGAGCCTCAATACTCGCCTTAAGGCCCTTTTCTGTAATCCCCTGATCTTTCAGAATACGAGAAATTTTACTATTGGACTTGAACAAGGCCAGAATCAAATGCTCGATGGAAACGAATTCATCTCCCATAGCTTTTGCGATGATCGAGGCCTCATTGAGGGTTTTTCCCGCTTCATTTGAAAACATGAGGTTTCCTCCGGAGACCTTTGGAAAACTTTCAAGTTCCTTCTCCAGAATTTGTTCAACCAGGCCTTCATTTGCATTAACTTTCTTGAGAAGGAAAGGCAATACGTTTTCATCCACCAGGGATATGGCCTTGTAGATGTGTTCGTTTTCAACTTGTTGATGGCCGAGTTCCTGGGCCAGTTGTTGTGCCTGTTGAATGGCTTCCTGTGACTTTATTGTGAAATTATTTATGTTCATTATATGTATCTTTAAATTGCCAAATTTGATGTGCTTTCTATACTTCAAGAATCTTACCACCTCAAAGTAGGCGACAAAATGACATAAAATCGTGCTGTAAAGCCGACATATAGGCAGTTGTTATAAAGTTTTATGAAGTTATTTAAATCCTTGTTCGGATTACCTGACGTATCGGGTGACGAAGATAATCACGGCATCCCGTGGAAGTATATGAAGTCTGAGGCAGATTTGGATCGAATAGAATCCGGCCGTGCCACAAGGCCTCAGATACTCTTTAAACACTCCACCTCCTGCGGCTTGAGCAGTATGATGCTCAGGCGGTTTGAAAGGCGCTGGGAGTCCGTGAGTCATCTGGCGGATTTCTATTTCCTCGACCTGATTGCGAATCGGGAGCTTTCCAATTCGGTAGCTCAGCGATTTGGCGTGCCACACCAGTCTCCTCAACTCTTAATTCTGGGTCAGGAAGGAGGTCTGGAGCACTTTTCACATGGGGATATTGGGGCGATCGCTCCGGAAAATGTATTAAAAAACCCGGACTGAGCCGGGTTTTATTGTATTCCTTAAAAGCTTGGACTCCACTATTGGAAGCGTTGTCTTTGAAGGATGCCTTTAATACGGTTTTTTAAATCCTCCCCAGCGCTGAATACCATTTCCTCATCTGTAGGAAAAGGAACTGCTGCAAGTCCCAGCCGGGCCACCAGATCATTCTCCAGGGCACGTCTGTCGCCGTCGTAATTGGCATAAACATGCTGAAATACAAATTCGCTGGAAAGCGGGTAGGAGTTCAGGGATTGTTGAGTACGCAGGTCTACGAAATTGACATTACCCACAACCTGTGCCATTTTTTGCTGGGTGAACTCATAGTAATTGCATCGAACGGTCCGCAGTCTGTCAATTTCTATACGGTTTCCAAGACTATCCCTCACGACATTCCCTTTCTCGTCCAGTAAATCCTGAGTTCCGTCCTTTATTTGACGCTCCTTGATGACTTGTCTTTCGGATACTTGTTCCGGAGTTATGACGATATCCCTGAATGCCACCTGCATTTCATAATCATATTGGATCTCGTCAAGAGGATTCGTGTGATAGGCTGTCCATAAATTGTCCATTCCGTATGTGTTGAAGTTCAGCAGGTCTGCTTCCAGGCGTTCGGGAATGATTTGTTGGGTATCGTTAATCATCCGGACTTTTACATAGTCCAGACCGTTTTGATACGCATAGTCCATTTGTTGGCGTGTATCGGCATAGCCCGGATTGATCTCATTGAGGTACTGAAAGTCTTCATAGGCTTTACGGAATTCCCATTTTTGAGTGGCATCACTGAGCAGTTGAGAGGCATTTTCGTACAGATAGGACGACAGGGATTCCTGAACCGCCAGAAGTTGTGAATCGTAGTTCGGAAAGCTAAACGACGCTTCCCGGCCTTCATCGTAAATCGGTAAAGGTAAGAGGGGACGAATCCGGTTCTGCACATTCCTGATCTCACTATACCTTTTGTATATCTCTTCCAGGTGGGCTGGATTTCCGTCCTTCTTTAAAAAACTGATTTCCCGCTCCTCAAATTCGAGGTACTTTGCGTAGGCTTCTTCAAGAAGTACGACATACGTCTGTTTGTTCTTTCTTGTTTTATTTTCGGCCAGTTCCATGACCGAAGTGTTAATCGCTTGCAGATAATTCCCGGTATTTAGGGCTTCCTGCGTTTTTTTTACACCTCCACAAGAAGCGGCAAATACGAGGAGCAAGAGAATGATAATGGATCGTTTCATCTTTTTTCGCTTTGAGATTACAGGCATAATCCAAGAGGCATGCCAAAACCTTTCGAGACTAGAACGAAAATCGATGAGAGTTAGTATATCCGCGTTGAGCGTTCCTACATGCTATGTTTGAAAAGATTTTGGAAGCATCGGGGGCAGGAGTTGCGAACGCACTTCTCCGAAACCAATGCGCAATCCTTCCTTTTTGCAGTACCCTTTGAGTACTACCGTATCCAGATCCTCAATAAAGGTCCGGGTCTGCCCGTTTTTTAGAGCAAGGGGCTTACTTCCCATCCACGCCAGTTCGAGCATGGAGCCAAAGGAATCCTCCGTAGGTCCGGAAATCGTCCCGCTTCCCATCATATCCCCACTGTTTATTTTACAGCCGTTCACCGTATGATGGGCAAGTTGCTGTGCCATGGTCCAGTACATATACCGGAAATTGGAACGGCAAATGGTATTGGACTCCCCGGATTCGGGAATCAGATCAACCTCCAGATGAATATCGAAACTTCCCGGGCCCTCTTGTCTGAGATAAGGGAAAGGGGTGGGGGTCTGAACCGGGCTGGCCACCCTGAAGGGTTCCAACGCTTCAAGAGTAACAATCCAGGGGGAAATAGAAGAGGCAAAACTCTTCCCTAAAAAGGGGCCTAAAGGCACGTACTCCCATTTCTGAATATCCCTGGCACTCCAATCGTTAAATAAAACCAGGCCAAAAATATACTCCTCCGCATCTGCTAAGGGGATGGGTTCTCCCAATTTATTCGCATCGGTAGTGATAAATGCCATTTCCAGTTCAAAATCCACCCGTTGGGAAGGTCCAAAAACCGGAGTTTTGGCGCCCTTTGGCAGGGTTTGCCCATAAGGTCTGCGAATCGGGGTCCCACTGGGAATAATGGTAGAACTGCGTCCGTGATACCCTACAGGAATGTGGAGCCAATTGGGAAGCAGGGCATTTTCGGGGTCCCTGAACATCTTGCCGACATTCGTAGCGTGTTCTTTACTGGAGTAGAAATCGGTATAATCGCCAATCTGAACGGGCAGTTGCATTTCAATTTCATCCAGGGCAAAAAGGATGATTTTTTTATGAGCCTCGTTCTGCTGCAAGTCCTTATTCTCAACGTCAAAGATTTCGGCGATCCGGTTTCGTACCGCCCTCCAGGTTTTTTTTCCGTCCGAAATAAAATCATTTAAAGTATCCTGGAGAAAGATATCGTCTGTCAGGGGGATATCCCGTAAATACCCCAATTGATGAAGCGCCCCGAGGTCAATAGCCGTGTCACCTATCCGCGTACCTATAGTGATTACGTCCTCACGGGTAAGAAAAACTCCAAAGGGAATATTCTGAATTGGAAAATCTGAGTCTTCGCGGACCGGAAGCCAGGAAACACGGTTCGGGTCATTGGCTTTTATAGGCATGGATAGATGTTAATTGTCGTTTGATAAATTCCTTCTCAAAGATATTATTTTATCTGGTTTAACCCGACTCAATTTGTACTTTTACCCGGTCTGAAAAAAGGGCATCCTATGGAAAGAGACCTCGCTATTTTTGAATTGATTGAAGCGGAAGAAAGACGTCAAATCAATGGCATTGAACTTATTGCCTCGGAGAACTTCGCGAGCCCCCAGGTCATGGAGGCTTCGGGTTCTGTGTTGACCAACAAGTACGCTGAAGGCTATCCGGGCAAGCGGTATTACGGCGGTTGTGAAATTGTCGATCAGGTTGAACGAATTGCTATCGACCGGGCGAAGGAACTCTTTGGAGCCGTTTACGCCAATGTGCAACCACATTCAGGTTCTCAGGCGAACGCAGCGGTGTACCAGGCCATCCTGAAACCGGGGGATACCATACTCGGTTTTGATCTTTCCCATGGCGGTCACCTGACACACGGTTCGCCGGTGAATTTCTCAGGAAAACTTTATCGCCCCGTTTTTTATGGGGTAGAGCAGCAGACGGGACTTCTGAATTACGACCGGATCGCGGAGATTGCCCGGGCGGAAAAACCTCAGTTGATTATCGCCGGGGCGTCGGCCTACTCCCGGGATATGGATTTCAAAAGATTCCGTGAAATTGCCGATGAGGTAGGGGCTTTCCTTTTGGGCGATATCGCTCATCCCGCAGGATTAATTGCAAAGGGCATCCTCAGTGATCCTGTACCGCATTGCCACTTCGTCACAACGACCACGCATAAAACGCTTCGTGGACCCCGGGGAGGTCTTATTCTTATGGGCTCGGATTTTGATAACCCTTTTGATGTCCGGTTGAAGTCCGGAGCCCTCAGAAGTATGTCCTCTTTGATAGATCTTGCGGTATTCCCGGGAAACCAGGGAGGCCCTCTGGAGCATGTCATAGCGGCTAAGGCGATTGCCTTCGGGCAGGCCTTAAGCGATGATTTCCTCCACTATATGATTCAGGTACAGAAGAATGCAGCAGCTATGGCCAAAGCATTTATAGGCAGGGACTATCACATCATATCAGGAGGTACAGATAACCACATGATGCTCATTGACCTTCGCAATAAGAATATTACGGGAAAAGCAGCTGAAAATGCCCTGGTACGTGCGGATATTACGGCAAACAAAAATATGGTGCCTTTCGATGACAAATCTCCCTTTGTTACCTCCGGAATTCGTTTTGGAACAGCTGCCATTACGACCAGAGGGTTGAAGGAGGAGCATATGGACCAGCTCGTGGACTGGATAGATCAGGTCCTTTCTGATCCTGATTCTGAAGATGTAGCCACCCGGGTTAAGAAGGAGATCAATGACTTTATGGGCCACAGGCCTTTATTTGTCGGATAAAAAAATTCTTTCACTCCAAAGCGCGAATCATATCTTCCGGAACACGGGAAGGTTTGCCGCTTTTGGCGTCCAGTAACACCCAATGTGTTACACAGGTGACCACAGGGCTTTCGGTCCCCTCCAGAGTTATTTGTACATGCCTTTCAGACTGGGCACCCCGGACTGTTTTAACGTAAGTGACTGCAGTGAGCTTATCCCCAAGGACCGCGGGGCGATGATAGGTTATATGGTGGCTTCGAACGACCCAGACATAGTGGGAATCCCATTCGGGTCGGGTTAGTTTTTGCCAGTGTTCCTTAGCTACGCGTTGTACCCATTCCAGATACTGAACATTATTGACGTGATTCAGATCATCCAGATGTTCGGGCCTTACGACTATGTGAATACGATAGGTTTTCATCCTTCCTTTTTGAATATCCGCACTTCAAAAAGGGTATCCCAATTTTTTCCGGTGACAAAAAAGGAATTACGGCCCGGATGATAGGCCACTCCATTGAATACGTCCAGGTCCGGATGTTGTCCTACTTTCTCCTTAAGACCTCCGAAATTCACTACTCCCTCAATAGCTCCTGACCTGGCGTCGATGATCATCATACTCTCTTTTTGCCAGACATTGGCGTAGAGTTTTCCTTCTACGTACTCCAATTCGTTGGCTTTATTGAAGACGGAATTGTCGGTGACCGTTTCGACGAATCCGGTTTCCTGCAGGGTTCCCGGATCTAATGTCCAGATGCGCTGGGTCCCGTCACTTTTATAAATACGAACGCCATCGTTTGCCAGACCCCAACCTTCCTCACTTTCTCCGTATTCAAAACTTCCCAGTTTGCGCAAGGTTCCGGCGTCGAACATGAACCCTGTACCGGACTGCCATGTGAGCATATAGACCGTATCATTGAGCACGGTTAATCCTTCTCCGAAGAATTGTTTATCCAGAGCGACGCTTGTTAAAACTTTACCGGTCTGATAGTCTACCTTACGAAGGGTAGAAGCACCACGCCTCCCTGTACTTTCGTATAAGGTGTCCCTAAAGAATTCCAGTCCCTGTGTGAAGGCTTTAGGATCGTGAGGATACGAATTCAGGATTTCATAGGTATACAAGGCTGGTCGTTCTTTGGCCAGTACGAGGATTTCCGTGTCTAAAATGGCTTTCTGACCCTCTGAAAACACATGCGCCTGGAGGTGTTTAGTTCCCAGAACCGGGCCGGAAAAAGTGAGTTTACCCGCTGTGAGGGTTACCGGATTGCCGTCCAGAAAATAAAATACAGAGTCCACAGGGAGTTCGGCCCGATTCTTCAGTTGAACCCCTATGGATTGATGTTGTTGTATCTTTTTTGCGCCTTTCTCCATTTCAAGAGAAAAATTCCGCGACAAATCGCTTTCTCCACAAGAGAGTAGCAGGCCTAAAACAGAAAAGGCGGTACTAATTTTAAATTTATACATACCGCAAAATTACACATGTCTGTGGATTGTCACAAACCCAAAAAGAATGTATATTTGCAGGCGGCAAGTCCTACACGACCAGCTCCTGCAGAATCCCCCAGGGTGGGAACGCAGCAAGGGTATGCGGTCGTAGCGGTGCGATGTAGGTAGCTTGCCGTTTTTTTATGCGCTGAATTCTGCTTTATAACCCTTCAGGCCCGGAGAAATCGCGGGCTTTTTTTATTACTTTGCAACCATGAAAACACCTTCAGAAGTCGTACTTATTACAGGAGGCTCCTCAGGCATAGGAAGATGTATTGGACAGCATTTAAAATCCGCGGGCTACACAGTGTACGGTACGGCTCGCAACCCGGATAATTACGAAGGATTTAAGGATTTCCCCCTTCTGAAATTAGATGTTCAGAAGGCGGATTCGGTTCAGGAGGCGATCGCCGAACTTATTCAAAAAGAAGGACGGATCGACATCCTGATCAACAATGCAGGGGTGGGCATTACCGGGCCGATGGAAGAAACCCCATATGAAGAATCCCGTCATGCTTTTGAGACCAACCTGCATGGTCCCCTGCGGATTATTAAGGAGGTCCTCCCGCACATGCGGAAACAACAAAGCGGATTTATTC
>CAKZOC010000152.1 GCA_937136025.1 uncultured Bacteroidota bacterium | reverse complement strand
ATGGTAACTAAATATGCGAGGGGAAAAATTGCGCAAGACTATGATTTAGAAACAGACGAAAGGAGAGAAATGGTAATTGATTGGGGGCGAAGCATGTTCCTCCATCTTAAGACAATATCTTGGAAGGGGGAAATTCTTATTATTAATTCGAACGTCCTTCCTCATTCGCTTTGACCGAGGGAGGAAAGAAACTTAATGCATTTCTTTTCATCATTATGTTTCTATACAATTTCAAAATCCAATCCTCATCTAATTACTTGCAGGAGGAAAATATCGAATGATGGCTTCGGCTGCTATTTTAAATTGGTTTGAAACTTCGTTATATCGTCTTATGTTTTTGCTCAGGTATAGCTGCTTCATTAATACAATACAAAGTCTTAGGAATTATAGAAACGTCTTTGATGCAATGACAGTTTGTGAATATAATTAGTTTTTAAACTGGCTTTTAGGGTAGTAAAACTGGTAGTGTTGGTATTATAATTTTTTATAATCTTCTTAGTAGACAAATTTTTAACTACGCCTTTATCTGTAATTCCTTTATAGCGCTCAGATGTTTTAACGAATGGGTGTCTGTTCCAATAAAATCTATCATTCCGCTCCCGAGCAGCTGATGTGCTTTTTTCTGAACGTCTTTACCATAGTACGGGCCTAATGAAAGCATATTGAGTTGAAACAGAATGCCCTTCTGTCGGTATTCCTCGTATTTCCCAGGTGCCTGATGTAAGTACATGTATCGCTCGGGATGCGCCAAAACGGGGGTTAGGCCCTTTTTTGTGATTTCAATGATGGCCTGGTCGAAGTTTAATGAGGGCTGCAGATAGGACATTTCAACCAGGAGATATCCACCTTTTAAGGGCAGGACGCCGTCCTGGCTCAGCAAATCGTCAAACGCGTCATCAATCATGTGCTCTGCCGAAGGAACGATAGATACATCAGTCATCCGGTGTTCCAGCATTGCCTCCATTAACTTCTGGTGAGCTGCGTGAATAGTATCAGCGGTGTTGGGGTATAGTGCGGGCAGGATATGGGGTGTCGCGATAAAATGGCGAATTCCCAGTTCTTCAAAGGCCTTTATGAGTTCAAGAGATTCTTCAACGGTTTTAGCCCCGTCATCGATACCGGGCAGGATATGGTTGTGGATATCAACCAGGCCTTCCAGGTAGTCTGAGAGAAATCTCTTTTTCTGAAACAAGCTAACCATCGGAATTGCTTTACCGACAAAAATACGGGATTCTAACGTAGTGCAAATTCCTACGCGGACAATTCTTATTCCAAATCTGTAATTGTTGTTTTAAGAAAATGGGGCTGGCCTTGATTTTTTATTAACGCAGTTAATATGGCACTCCTGCCCGGGTGAAGTTCGTATATAAAAATCCCCGGAAACACTAAAGTCCCCGGGGATTTCTTATTTACCAATAACGGTCGAATACAGACAGATCTGGAATCTGCGGCCGACTCAATCCATTACACCTCCTTATCAGCATCTTCTTTGATCGCGGCTTGTGCTGCGGCTACACGGGCAATGGGAACCCGGTAAGGGGAACAACTCACGTAATTCATCCCGACGGTATGGCAGAATTCCACGGAACTGGGTTCTCCCCCGTGTTCCCCGCAAATCCCAACCTTTAAGCCCGGATGTGCCTCCCGGCCACGCTCGGTGCCCATGATCACTAACTGCCCTACACCTTCCTGATCCAGAACTTCGAAGGGGTCTTCTTTCAGGATGCCTTTTTCCAGATAGACGGACAGAAATTTGCCGGCATCATCCCTGGAATATCCGAAAGTCATCTGGGTCAGGTCATTGGTGCCAAAGGAAAAGAAATCTGCATGTTCGGCGATTTTATTTGCCAATAAAGCTGCCCTTGGGATTTCGATCATCGTACCTATCGAATAGGAAATCCGGTCCTTACGCTGGTCGAAGACTTCTTCTGCCGTCTGCTGGATTATGGATTTCTGAAGCAGGAACTCCTGAACGGTACCCACCAGAGGAACCATGATCTCGGGCTGGGATTCGATCCCTTTGTTCTTTTTAACATTTAGGGCTGCTTCAATGATAGCCCGGGCCTGCATCTCTGTGATTTCCGGATAGGTATTCCCAAGCCGGCATCCCCTGTGACCCATCATGGGGTTGAACTCTTCGAGCTCCGCCACTTTTTGTTTGACGTTCGCAAGTGAAATATGTAATTCTTCAGCGAGTTCCCGTTGGGTGGCGAGTTGGTGGGGTACAAATTCATGAAGGGGTGGATCGAGCAGGCGTATGGTTACCGGGAAGCCTTCCATAGCTTCAAAGATTCCTTCGAAGTCTCCCCGTTGCATGGGAAGTAATTCCCGAAGGGCTTGTTTACGCCCCTTTACGGTATCGGCGAGGATCATTTCCCGCATGGCCTTAATCCGGTCTACCTCAAAAAACATATGTTCGGTTCGCGTCAGGCCGATTCCTTTGGCTCCAAAGCCTCTTGCAATAAGGGCATCCTTTGGATTGTCCGCATTTGTCCTGACCTCCATTCGGGCGTACTTGTCAGTGAGCGCCATCAGCTGGCCGAATTCCCCGCTGAGCTCGGGCTCCTTGGTGGCAACCTTGCCTTCCAGGATATTCCCGGTGGAGCCGTTAATCGAAATCCAGTCGCCTTCCTGGTAGACGTGATCGCCTACGGTCAGCGTACGGGCCTTGTAGTTGATTTTCAGGGCGCCTGCCCCGGAAACACAGCATTTACCCATACCGCGCGCCACCACGGCCGCATGTGAGGTCATCCCGCCCCGTGCGGTTACGATCCCGCGGGCGATATTCATCCCTTCAAGGTCTTCGGGAGAGGTTTCGATCCGCACAAGGATTGAGAATTTATACTTTGCAGCTTCATCGGCAAAAAATACGATCTTTCCTGTGGCCGCCCCCGGGGATGCGGGTAAGCCCTGGGCGATTACCGTAGCTTCTTTTAAGGCCTTCGGATCAAAAACCGGATGGAGCAATTCGTCCAACTTAATCGGATCGATGCGCGCAATGGTGGTTTTCTCGTCAATCAGGCCTTCTGAGAGCAGATCCATAGCGATCTTTACCATGGCGGCACCGGTTCGCTTTCCATTTCGGGTTTGAAGAATCCAGAGTTTTCCCTGTTGTATGGTGAATTCCATATCCTGCATATCGCGGTAGTGGTCTTCAAGCGTGCGCTGGTACCCGAAAAGCTCCTTATACATTTCCGGCATAAGTTCTTCGAGGGACGGGTAATTTTCAGCCCGTTCTTCTTCGGATATCTGCGCGAGCTCTGCCCATCGGCGGGAACCCGTCCTGGTGATTTGCTGGGGCGTCCTGACCCCGGCCACTACGTCTTCTCCCTGCGCATTAACGAGGTATTCGCCGTTAAACTTGTTTTCACCTGTTCCGGCATCCCGGGTAAAACATACTCCGGTAGCTGAGTCCTCGCCCATGTTGCCAAAGACCATGGCCTGCACATTCACAGCGGTACCCCAATCTTCCGGGTACCCGTGCATCTTGCGGTAGTACAGGGCGCGATCTCCGTTCCAGCTTTCAAACACGGCGATTACGGCCCCCCATAATTGATCCCAGGGATCGTTCGGAAAGGGTTTGCCTGTGCGTTTTTTCACAACGTCCTTAAAATCATATACCAGGTCTTTCAGATCCTGAACCGTAAAGTGGGTGTCCAGGTCGATATTGCGTTTTTCTTTCAGATGATCGATGATCTCTTCAAAGGGATCCAGATCTTCCTTGTTTTCGGGTTTCAGACCGAGGACAACCCCACTGTACATTTGAATAAAACGTCGGTAGGAATCCCATACAAAGCGCTCATTACCGGTTTTTTCTACCAGGCCTGCTATGGACTCCTCATTAAGTCCCAGATTCAGCACGGTATCCATCATTCCCGGCATGGAAACCCGTGCACCCGAGCGGACAGAGATCAGTAAGGGATTTTCATCATCTCCAAATTGGGCACCCATGGTTTCCTCTATCTCTGCAATAGCCTCGCGGACTTCAGATTCAATTTTATCGATTATGGCTTTTTTTCCTTCCTGGTTGAACTGGGTACAAACCTCCGTGGTAATGGTAAAACCGGGAGGTACCGGAATCCCGATACGACTCATTTCTGCGAGGTTGGCACCCTTACCGCCGAGCAGGTTTTTTAATTCCTTACGCCCGTCGGCTTTTTTATTTCCGAACTTATACACACTCATCGTGCGATCTTTTATGGTTTCCATGAACCTTTGATTATATGGGTTAATACCAGCGAAGGTAGGGTGATCAGCCCCGGTATTTCATGACAATTGTCAGGGTTCCCGGAAGCTCAATTCGGCATTTTAAAACTGAATTTTTTCCATAAATTAGTCCCATGGATCCTGCTGAGTATCTTGCTATTATCCCACTGCTGATCTACGGTATCGGGTTAACGGACCTTTTGAGTGAATGGAAACGTATTTTCGATAAGGAAGACAGGTACCTGCTTTACGTTATCTATACCATTATACTTACGGAAGTCGCCATTTACAATGTGGTGATCTATGTAGATTTAGTCAATTCTTTTCCGGAGCAAACCTATGGGCAGTACCTGGCACATCTTTTACCACCAATTTTATTTATGATGGTCGTCAATGTTTTTACTCCGAATAAAGGAAGCAAAACGGAAGCCTATTTTATGGAAAACATCCGACTGATACTGGTTCTTTTGGCTGTATTCGTGGGCAGCCATTTTTTCTATAGTTTTAATGAACCAGCGGACCATTATATACGAAGGGGCCTTATGATCGTCCTCCTTTTAGCTACTGCTTATTTTAAGAAACAGTGGTTGATGTACCTTATTGCGGGTATCTGGCTGACCGGTGTAATTATGAGGAGTTCTCTTGTGGTTACTTAAAGAGGTAGTCCGGACGATAGGCTGTCGGGTTGCAAAGTCAGTACTTTGAGAGAGATCTTAAAGTTGGGAGGTTCCGAGATTTGCCTGGACTTCAACCTTCTCCGGGATCCAGAAATTATGATGGCTTGCCCGGTTGAGGAGTTGTAAGGATGGCATCCATAGGGCGTCTAAAATTGTATCTTTACACAAAAAGATTTGACTATGTTAACCTGGAAAGAAATCATCAGTTTTTGCGTAAACGGAAATCCAAAGCCGGAACGGCGCGTTGAGAAAACGGAGGCGGAATGGCGGGAAATCCTCACTCCGGCGCAATTTCGGATTGCGCGTAAAAAAGGCACTGAAGCTCCCCATTCGGGGGCACTTTGCAGCATTCATGAAGCAGGAAAATATAGTTGTGTATGTTGCGACACCCCACTTTTTGATTCTACAATCAAATTCGAATCGGGAACCGGTTGGCCGAGTTTCACACAACCCATTGCCAAAAATGCGATCAAGTATGAAAAGGACAGTTCCTTTGGGATGGTTCGCGTGGAAGTGATGTGTAACACCTGTGATGCTCACCTGGGGCATGTATTCCCTGATGGACCAGAACCCAGTGGACTCCGGTACTGCATCAACTCTGAATCCATGAAACTTCAAACGCAGTTGTCTCATGGGTAAACCATGCCCGGAGATTCGTTTGTACGGAGCGGCACGTTGCCATAAAACTCAATTAGAATATCTTGAATGAACGGGTTTCTATTGAAAAGACTACCCACAAAATGTATATTTGAAGCCTATGGAAAAAAGTAGAAAAGCATATTTGGCAGGAGGTTGTTTTTGGGGAATGGAAGATCTGTTTCGCAAGCGTCCGGGAATTCTCGATACGGAAGTGGGGTATACCGGTGGAGAGAACGACCATCCGACTTACAGGAATCATCCGGGTCATGCCGAGGCCATTGAGTTGACCTATGATCCTGAAAAAACCTCTTTCAGGGAACTCCTCGATTATTTTTTCAGGATTCACAATCCAACGACTATAGATCAACAGGGGAACGACAGGGGTTCCAGCTATCGGTCGGCTATTTTTTTTCAAAATGATACCGAGAAGCGGGAAGCAGAGGAAGTTATTCGTATTGTGGAGGATTCCAACAAATGGGAGGGCAGGGTAGTCACCACTCTTGAGCCTTTTACTGTTTTCTGGCCTGCAGAACCCGAACATCAGGATTACCTGGTACGCATTCCCAACGGCTATACGTGCCATTTTGAGCGATTCCAGGAGTCTTTTGTTTGAGCAAGTTCAAATCTGAGATTCTTTCCTGATACCGTTTCTTCTTTTAACGATTATCCGGTTTTATTATAGCTAAGGCCATGTTAAACTCTTCCCAATCCTGGGAGGGTTCATCTTTAATAGCTTATTATGAAGTGTGTACACAAGGGTGCTTATTGCGCCCATCACGACGCGTATATACTTATACGAAATGAAACATCACAATAATCAACACGGGGAAGGTAACACGGGTATTGATAAGGCGTTAACCCGCCATGTAAGCTGGAGAAACCAGCGAAGGCATATTGCCCTTAAATTAATTCGATTCTCGTAAGGATTACAATGACTTGAAAGGGGGCGGAAGCCCTCTTTTTTAGTCCTGAAACCCCTGTAATCTTTATTCTCCCTGATTACAGAAAAACCACGCTACACTAGTGATTTTAATCGAACAGATTGCGGGGTATATCGTTCTGCAATTTGTTCCAACTCAAAAAACAGATGTCCTTAATAAAAATGGGGGTTATAGGTACTTCCAAAAAGGTAGATGAAAGGCGTGTTCCCATTCATCCGCAACACTTAAACAGGCTCCCTGAAAACATACGCAAGCAACTCATTTTTGAAAAAGGTTATGGCCGGCCTTTCAATATTGAAGATGAAGAAATCAGCAAAGTAACCGGGGGGATCGCATCGCGCGATGAACTACTATCTGACTTAGGCACCGTAATTATTGCCAAACCCGTACTAGCCGATCTGCAAGACCTGAAAGAAGGCGGTACTATTTGGGGTTATCCGCATTGTGCGCAGCAAGAGCAAATCACACAGACGGCAATAGACAAAAAACTCACTTTGATTGCTTTTGAAGATATGTATGTTTGGCATCCGAATGGACAAAAAGGAAGACATACTTTTTATAAAAACAATGGGAGCCTAACTAGATAAAGATGCTATAAAAGTCGATAAGTACTACTTCAAATAAAACTCAAAAACTAAACTAGGCAATGGAAACTTTGCAGCTGTCTATAAAGGATTTGAAATTAGTAATCCTAACAATTAAGTTGCTGTCAAATTAATATTTACAGATTATGATGGTAATACTTGATATAATTGTAGATATGAAATAATAACAAATAAAAAGTATTAAACAAGATAGAGCAATAACCTATTTATTATTAGTTGAAGCCTATTATAAAAACCCAGAAATTATTTCTGGTCATGAATTTAGAAATAAAGTAGAGTCTTCGTTTGAATGGATTGATGCAGAACAAGAAGATATTTTTGTAATGAGTTTTTATGCTTGGTTAAAAAGTAAAATGGATAACAAGAAGTTATTTCCAACAACCTTAAACATAATTTCTTTAGCGCAAACTGTTAATGCATAGTTAAAAA
>CAKZOC010000151.1 GCA_937136025.1 uncultured Bacteroidota bacterium | reverse complement strand
GGAGACGCCAAACCAATCCTCTCTCAGGTTGTCCCTGAAAAGGATATCGCTATAAAACCCGGTGGCATCCGGGAAATTCGGCAATTCAGGGTCCTCCAGAACGTCGGATTCGTATCTGACCTGAATGTCAGAACGATACCTCGCAATAATCGAATATGCAAATTTGTGTTTGGGCAGGGACTTGATTTCAAAAGTTCCCGCTATAGTTGCAGGAATTCCGCCAAATTGATTGGATTTTAAGCCTTTATTGCTTTCAAGGACTTCGTCAAAGGTATACGTAGACCATTCGTAGGCCTTGCCCCCGAAGGTGAATGCGGGATTTTCGATGAGCCCCAGGCGGGCGGGGTTGTAGTAAACCAGTCCAAGATCTGCCACACTACCGGTTACATTACCGTTGAGCAGCACAGATTGATTTCCGAAATTTTCAAATTTGTAGTTCCCTTCCTGTCCGATAATAACGGATACCTGAAATACCAGGATAAGATAAAAGTACTTGTGCATGGAGCCCGCGAAGATTCGTCACCTAAAGATACGCCCAAGACGATCAGGAAACAATAGTTTCGGGCTGCTTCTCCATGTTTATAATAGTTCTAAACTCAGGGGTTGCTGCAGCCACCGATATAAAATCCCTGCGGGCTTCATTGCCAGTCGGTGATTTCCGGGTTGCAGGCACTATGAGGCAATCTCAAGAAGAACCGTATCAAAAGGCGTATCCAATTCAACCTGTCCGTTCTTAACTACTACCTGCGTTTCTGAATAGGTGTCATACAGCACGGTGCCATCCCCGAAAAATCCCTTTACCCGCAGACTCTTTTTACCCTGTGGCAGATTGAGGCCCACCACTACCTTGTCCCGGTAAGTATCTGAACTGTACGTCCTGCTAAAAACATAAGGGGTCTTGGAGAGTCGTTTGTGTTTGCCGGCTCCCACCGCAGGATGACGCCTGCGGAACTGTCCCAGTTTTTGCCAGTGTGCGAGCACGTTCTGAGTTTGCTCCAAAGTATCGAGTTCTTCCCAATTCATAAAGGAACGAAGGGTGGCATCGCCCACAGTCCCTTCAATGGTAAGGTCCCGGGCAGTTTCATCCCCGTAATACACCTGGGATGTCCCCGGTGTCAGTAAAAGGACATTTGCGCTTCGAAAGGACTGCTCTCGCTCTTTGTCAAAGGGAGCGCCGTCATCGTGGGAAGTCAGGTAATTCAAGATACCTTTGCCTGCAAACTCCGTATTCAGTAGTTTGCTGTATTTGTTAAAAATCTGCTCATAGTCATTTTTTGCGTCGTCTTTAAGATCGAAATTGATCAGGCTGTGAAAGCCATGGTCGAAGTAATCCACCTTCCGATCCCCGAAGTCGAACTGCCGACCTTCTGAGATCCGGTAATTATATACTTCCCCGACCATATAAAAAGAGGTGGTGTCCAGAACTTTGGTCGGGTTGATTTTTTTCCAGGTTTCGAAGGCGTAAGAGGCTTCTTTGTACAATTCGGCCCAGGTTTGTTCGTCGGCGTGTTTTACGGTATCGACCCTGAAACCGTCAATTCCAAGGTCATTGACGTAGTCGGTCAACCATTTAATGATGTAAAACCGGGGTGCCCTGGGGTAGCCCGTACGCTGAAAGAAATTCTGTAACTCATCGAGTTCAACGCTCAGTCGGCCCTCCGACTTCCATTTGGCGAGCAGGGCATCCGGAAGTTCAACGGGGATGTCCGATTCTGTATAAATATCCGGAAGGTTGTCTACAAGCGTGCAGGCCGTGGTGGTTTCATAGGTCTCGAAGGTACAGGTAGGCTGAAGCCGTACCCAGTCATCGGGCCATGACGGGTCTGTCTGGGTAACCGGCCCGGTATGGTTCACCACGACATCCATCAGTACCCGGATTCCCCGATTATGTGCTGCTTCCACCATGGCGCTTAATTCCTTGAAGGTGCCAAAATTAGGATCCAGGGCCGTCCAGTCCTTGGCCCAGTATCCGTGGTACGCATAGGTGTTGCCAGTGCCCTCATCGGTGTCCCCGTGTACTTGTTCCACCACGGGGGTAAACCAGATCGCATTTATTCCGAGATCGGTAAAGTAACCCGACTGGATTTTTTGGGTGATTCCCGCAATATCGCCGCCCATAAAACCGCGTAAAGGTCCGGTGGGATTGGTGCGATCAAGATTCACATCATTGTCGGTCCGACCGTTGTTAAAACGATCGGTCAGTAAAAAATAGACGTTTGCCCCCTCCCATAAAAAGGGAATGGTATCCTTTTCTTTTTCTGAAATTTTGAGGGTGTCGCCCTTGGCGGTCAACTCCTTTTCCGGAGCTCTTTCCGCTTTTTGGGAATCGGGTTTACAACTGAAAACAAACAGAATCAGAAAACCAATAAAAAGGGCTTTTTGCATCAGGGCTCGAATTTCCCTAAAACTATAAAATGAAGGTGGAAAACTAAAATTTAATTTTGGCGGTTCAGAACCTTGTATTCTTCGTAGCAACTGCTCAGGGCATCGAGGATCTGTAAATCATTGGCCGTAAGCATAAAGGACTTGGAATAATTGCAATTGGTCAGAATGTCATCGATGTCTACACGCTCTAATTGAAGGAGTTCCATAAGGGTAACCCGGTCAAATTTCTCAGCCAGCAAGTCTCGGATGCGGTCGTCCTCCTTTATTTTTCGAAGCTTGCGCATCTGATTGGGATGCCGTCCAAATATATTCCGGAGCTGGTCTGCAGGATTGAGAATGGCTCCGAGCACTTTGGAAACTGCCCCGGGGGTCTTACTGCCTCCTTCATAACTCACCGCCAGGCCGGAAATGCTGTATTGGTACGAATTATTGATCGGGAGGTTCTTGACATCTACTTCGAGGTATCCGGTGAGTTGATAGGGTTGCACGACAACCTCTTCCAAAGCATAGGCCAGTTCTGTCAGTGAAATTTTCGTATCCTGAAATTTGAACATGTCATTGGTAACCCGGATTTTTTGAGGTTTAAACCCGAGATACGAAATATACAGCGTGTCATTAACGGCTGCGGGAATAGAGAAAGCCCCTTTTTGATCCGTTATGGTTCCCACAACCTGGTTCAGGTTGATGACGTGAACGCTCTCCAGGGGTCGGTCGGTCTGGGCATTGATCACTACCGCCTCCAGGCGCTCAGTGCGCGCTGTGTTTTCGGGGTCCTGAGCCAAAGCGCGAAAACCGCAGAGCAAGAGTATAAGTAATAAAGAAATTCGCATCATGCCATCTTCCTCACAAGCCAGGCGAAGAAAGGAAAAAAAAAGTGCAACTACCAGATTTTTTGGATACCCTTAACTATTATTTCCCCGGGCGACCTTTGGATCCATTTTTAGCCTTTTTGGCTTTCTTGGCTTTTTGCTTCTGCCGAAAGGAGCCTCCCTGTGAAAAAGTCTTTTTCCCGCCCTTTCCGGAATTCTTCCATCCCTTCTTTTTGTTCTTTCGGAAGCCTCCTTTGCCGCCTTCCCTTGGATTACTGGACATCTCAACGTGAATGGGGCGCCCTTTGAGCGAAAACCGTCGGAAGGTTTCCATAACAAGGGGTGTGAAAACAGAATCGGTGTTGAAGAATGAAAAGCCGTCTTTTACATCCACATTAAAAATATCCTCTTTCCCCAGCCCGAGTTCTTTTTTGAGCAAGTCCTTCAGCTCCATCCAGTCAAAGCCATCCCGTTCCCCGATATTGATAAAGTAGCGCGCCTGGCCCTGTCCAATTTCCGAACTTTCCACAGATTTAGAGGGACCCTCGGAGAGTGATGCGGAGTTTTTATTGTAAAATTCAAAAAACCTGCTGAATTCCACAGAAACCATTTTTTGGATAAGTTCATCACGGCTCAGGTCCTCGAGAACATCCCGGATAGCAGGAATAAAGCCTTCTATGGAAGGATTAATCTCGGTGTCCCGGATCTTGCTCACCAGATGATAGAGTTGTATTTCACATATCTCCATGCCATCCGGCAATTCCTTCTGAACCAAAGGCTGACCGATGATTTTTTCGATTTGTCGCACTCGACGCATTTCCGAGCGGGTAAGAATCACCATGGAAACCCCCGATTTCCCGGCCCGCCCGGTTCGCCCGCTGCGATGGGTATAGGTTTCAGTTTCATCGGGAAGCTGATAATGGATAACGTGGGTGATATTATCCACGTCAATGCCCCGTGCCGCCACATCTGTGGCTACGAGCAACTGAGATTGTTTTTTCCGGAATGCCCCCATGACCATGTCGCGCTGGTTCTGACTCAAATCTCCATGCAGGGCCCCCGCATTGTAACCATCTTCGATCAGTTTTTCAGCAACTCTCTGCGTATCTCTCTTGGTGCGGCAAAATATCACTGAAAAAATACCCGGGTGGGCATCCA
>CAKZOC010000150.1 GCA_937136025.1 uncultured Bacteroidota bacterium | reverse complement strand
AGGTATCCTCAAGGGCTTGATCGTCGTCGGTTAGCGGTAATCCGTAGGCTTGCTTGATGACATTCGTGGTCATTAGGATGTTGGAACGCTTCTTCTGGACCACGCCCGTGTTCATGGCACGGCCTTCCCAGAGATTGGTGCCCTGCTCGTGCATCGCGCGGACCCACTTTTTGGGCACGTTGCGATACGGTACCGACCGCTCGTCGATGAAGCGCCGGCCGCAGACGGTGATGATGCGCAGCGCGCTGGTGCCGTTGGGCATCAGGTACTCGACGAGCATCTGGTTGCCGCTCGTCGCCAGCACCTCGGCCTCACGCTCGCCCTGATTGGCTTCGACCGCCGTGATGTCGCCGGCCTCGACCTGATCGGCCATTCCGACCGCGACGATTTCTGGTCGCCGGTGCGCCCAATGAAGTCCGGCGGGGTGATCCTGGACCCCGGCGCCTTCTATATCCTGGTCAGCCGCGAGGCGGTGCATATTCCGCCGATGTACGCCGCTGAAATGGCGCCCTATCTGGCGATGGTGGGCGAATTCCGTGTGCACTATGCGGGTTTCTTCGATCCGGGCTTTGGTCACGATGCGGCTGGCGGTGCTGGCGCACGGCGACTACTGCGACGCGCACTCGTACTACGTCACCAAGCAGATTGACTTTACCAGCGACTGCGAGGCGTTGTGCAAGTTTGTCCGCGAGGTCGGGTCTACTGGCGGCGGCGACGCGGATGAGTGCTACGAGCTGGTGCTGAGGGAGGCGCACACGAAGCTGACCTGGACGCCGGGAACGCAGCGGTCGCTCGTCATGATTGGGGACTCGAACCCGCACGGGGGTTGCCCCCCACTGGATTTTAAGTCCAGCGTGTCTACCAATTCCACCACTTCAGCATTGGTATAGTTGTAGAGCGAAAAACGGGATTCGAACCCGCGACCTCCACCTTGGCAAGGTGGCGCTCTACCAACTGAGCTATTTTCGCATTGTAAAAGATCTTAACGTCTTTTCAGACGGGAAGCAAATTTAAAACAATTCCTGCAATTGCCAAGAATTTTTCCTTCTCAAAGCAACGCATTATTTCGGAGGGGTATATAGCAAAACCCGAATACTTCGGATTGAGATTGGAAACACCTGTAAGGCATACGCACGTGCAATTTGCTGGACTACGCCGTACAGGCCGTTAAAAATGGGAGAACCTAAGCCTGCTCCAATGCATTCGCCAGGGCATGGGCAGCGACCTCCCCGGAAGCCATGGCCGCATTGAGCGATCCGTTCAATAAATAATCCCCGGCGACAAAGACATTCTCGAAGTTCGCACTCTCGGGCCTGTCCAACTCCATTTTCAGATCCGTCCTCCTGGGCAGCGCTTTATCTATACTGTAATGTTTTAAAAAAGATTGGGTTTGAATCCCGCAACAGCGCTCCAGGTCTTCACGGACCTTTTGTATCAGCTCCCGCTGCTCTAAGGAGTGTTTCTTCACTACGGTTACCGAGAGTACCGGATGGCCTTCCATCTGCTGCCCGAAAGGAAAGTGCAAATTGTTTTCCAGGGCATCCGGGTCAGCTACCAGGGCGATGATACCTTCCTCAAACGTCGGTTTCGCCACACTGAAATAAAGGTTGTCGCAACGTTCCCATGACACTCCAGACCCCTGAAGCATTCCCGTTCCCGGATCAAAAGGAACCGTTATAAGGGTGGCCCGACTCGGCCGCTCTTCACCTCCGTTAAAGACTACGCTCCCCGACCTTACTTGTTGGACTTGTTGGCCGTAGGTCAGGGCAGTTTTTTGAAGTCCGTCAGCCAGTTGTTTGGAAATCGCGCCGATTCCAGAGGCGGGAAGTGCGGCATACCCCTCACTAAACATCTTAAAAGTAAATTCAAACATACGAGAGGAGGTCTGGAGGGCGTCTTCCAGAAAAATACCCCCGAAAAAAGGCTTGAAAAAAGTCTTGATCAATGCGTCGGAAAAACCGTAGGACCGCAAGTACTCCAAAGTCGTCTGTTCCGGGGTTGAGAAGATCTCCTGAATCGACTTTTTTTTCAGCCTTCCGGAAAGGCGGAAAATCTTCCATTTATCGCCAAGGGAACCCACTTGGGCCGTCAGGGTAGGTAACAAACTGGATAAATCCCGTAGCGGATCCCCGATGCGCTCAGGCTTGCCGCCGGAAAATATGAGGGCCCCCGGGCGAAAACGGCGCAAATTAAGCGTGTCAAAATTCAGGTGTTTCACCGCCTGAGGATAGGCTGTCAGCAAGACTTGAAACCCCCGGTCAAACAAGACACCTTTCTCAGCATCGGTCTGAACCCGGCCTCCTGGGGTCGCAGCGCTTTCCAGGATGACCGGGGCGTAACCCCTTTCCTCTAGGGTTTTGGCGGCAACAAGGCCGCTGATGCCCGCTCCAATAATGTAAACAGGTGCTGCAGATGGTTCCATAGGAATATAGCGAAATCAATGCCTTTCGGCCGTTTCAAAAATAATTAAAATCAGGCGGTATCCCGGCCTGTGCAAATACACAAAACAAGTACGCTCTGGGTTGGGCTTTGAGCACCGGTGTACCGTAAAGGCCATTTTCCGGGCCAACGCGTCTCATGCTCAGGCCATCAGTCCGGATCCAGAATCATCACTTCTATTTTCCGGAATTCCGTGGGGTGGCTCTCCGCCTGTATAGCTATATAACCCGATTTCATCGGCTGCCCCTCCATATAAACTTCGGAATCATAGCCGCTGATCGCTCCCCCGCCCATCTCGGGACGGGAATAGGTAAGAACCGTATCGCCCTCCACGATATGATGAATGACTGAATCTCCGCGTACCACCATTTCGGCCGTAACCCACCGATCCCCCCGATAGGTTTCTGAGCGCGAATCCAAGCAGTGCTCCTCCCGGAATCTTCCGTCCATGACAACGCTGGAACCCGGGGTACATAGATTCATTGTGGAACGCGCTCCCTCATCAGCCCCGCCGAGGAGTTGTGCTTCCAGAGATATCGGAAAGTCCTGATGCAGACCCATGCTCCGGGCAGACTGGCTGTGGACCATAAGTCCGTTGTTTCGAAAGGCCCACCCGGGTCCGTCGGGAACCTGCTGACCCACAAATCGATATTCCACCCGAAGGCGGTAATGGGAAAAAGGGTGTTTGTAAAACAGATGGCCGAATTCCTCCTTAAAAGTGTCGTATTCGGCATAGGAGACCTTGAGTAATCCGTCTTCCACCCGAAATGTATTTTTATAGTTTACCCCCATCTCAGATCCCCGGATTTTAATATCCCAATCTGCAAGGTCTTCCCCGTTAAAAAGTTGGATCCACTCCCCTTCCGTGGGCCTTTTATGGGCTTTATCTGCCGTGCCGGACCAGAGGATTCCACAAAGCAGGACCACCAGAATGGCTAATAAGGATGTTTTCATACAGACGTATTTTTTGAATCTTCATCTTCACTTTGTCGCTCTTCTTCCTCCCGGCCCTGAGGGGATTATCAATCAGCCCCTTGGAAAAATAAATTAGAATTTCCTGTAATCACTTCCCAGCAGTGCATTGGCCTCAGCCTCCTCAAAACGGGCGGTTTCCGCATCCCAGTTCAGGGTTTTACCGGGAAAACGACCTGCGATCACACCCAGAAGGATGGTTTCTGTAAGTTTGGCCGAATAGGAGAAGGGAGCCGAACAGCGCGCTTTCCCCAGGCAGGCATCGACAAATTCGTGGTAATGCTTTTTACCTTCACTTTCATAGTCCCTCACCGGCTCCCCCAGCTTAAAGGGCGCCACGTCGATCTCAACATAGCTTCCATCTACGATAAGGCGCGGAAGCATTTCAAAATGGGGCAGGTATAGCCGTCCGGTTTCGCCCATAAACATCGCTCCCTGATCGTGCAGCACCTCCCCTTTCGGCAATTCGAGATCCGGATGGGCTTCAGGAGCTCCCGGACCATCCGACCAGATCCAGGTGAGGGACTCAGCCGTAAAGCGGGTGGGTGGGAATTCATAAGTAACGGTATTGCGCTCGGGATGCCCAAAGTCGTTCGGGGGGCGGCAATCTGTTTTTATGGTCCTGGGAACCTCAAGGGCAAGGGCATTATAGGGGGTGTCGAAAATATGGACCCCCATGTCCCCAAGAGTACCGCATCCGTAATCCAGCAACTTGCGCCAGTTCCCCGGATGGTATACATTATTTTTATAGGGACGTCTCTGGGCCGTCCCTAACCAAAGATTCCAATCCAACCGATCGGGGATGGGATCGCTGCCTTCGGGTGCCGGCCCGTCAAAACCCCAGTTTTTAGGAGACCATGCCCGCACGGTATGTACTTTTCCGATAATCCCGGACTGAATGAGTAAGGTGGCCAGTTTGTAGTCGTAAAAGGAGTGGACCTGTATTCCCATTTGCGTGGTGAGGTTTTTATCCGAAGCCATTTTTTTCATGGCCCGCACTTCCTCTACCCGATGTGCCAGGGGCTTTTGACAATATACCGCCTTATCGAGCTCCATAGCGAGAAGGGAAGCGGGGGCATGGGTATGGTCCGGAGTGGAGACAATTACGGCATCGATGGTATCCGACAACTCTGTGAACATCACACGATAATCTGAGAACGTGCGTGCCCGGGGGTATAATGCGGCCGCGGCCTTCAGGTATTCTGAATCCACATCACAAAGGGCCACTACTTCTACCTGACTATGGGAGGCGATGGCTTTCAAGTCTTCTGCCCCCATGTTCCCCACCCCTATGTGTGCGGTTCGAAGCATTTTATTTTGATCACGCTCCAGGGCAGCCAGGAGCTGAGGCGCACAAAAGATACCCAAAGCCCCAAGACTACTTTTCTTTAAAAATTCCCGTTTCTTCATATCTTGATATTTTGGGTCCCTAATGTATTGAGGACAAATCCTAAGGAGTCCTTATCGCTATTGTTTAACGGCGGCCCCTTCTTTCGCTGTTGGGGTTTGCAGGCTATCTCCGACGCTTTCTTCCTGACGGAAATATATGGAATCCATCCGCAGTTCAAAGGCGCTGATATCCTCGATATCCATATCCTCCCGAATCGAATCCCTGAGCATACGGAACCGGCGGCGCTCTTCTTCGGAAAATTCGTCATCGTCGTATTCCAAAGCCATAAGGTCTTTTTCCCGCCTGCCCATTTTTATCTTCAGGCTATCGCCCGTACCCGTGATTTTTATGGGAATCCCGATCAGGCCGAAAGGAGGTAATCCGAGCCGCATCTGCAGATCCATATCCCCGTCCAGCGTGGTCTCACCTTCCATACGAAGCCTGAAGGGATGTACCTTGAATTTGAATCGTTTCAGTTCCAAAATGTTATCGTCGATGGTGGAATGCACTGTAATCTCTGACATCTTCGGGTCCTTCAGGGCCGCGAGGCGCGTCTCTTTGGAGACTGTTCCAAAAAGCTTGTAGTTCTTAAATTGTACATCGTGCACATTAAGGGTTCCTCCCCCTTCCAATGAAGGTAAAACCGGATTCATTTGTTGATCCAGACTGCCCCTGATCTCATAGTCCAGGGAAATGATACCATCGGCATTCGCAGCTGCCGGTACTAACTCGTTAAAAAGTTCGATTTCCTCATAAGCCCTGGTGACATTCAGATTCTGACCCTGAAGGTTATAGTTGAACAATGCTTTGTCGTTGCCTTCGGGTCGGTAAAAACCTTTCATCGTGGCATTGCCCCCAACCATATTCATCCGGGTATCATTAAAGAGGAATCCCCCTTCCGTAATGGTAATTTGCCCCCGAAGCTTCGTAATATCCAGTTTAAAATGTCGGAGGGTATCAATATCTGCATTCAGCTTAAAGTTAATGTTGGAAGGTACTTGCAGCACACCTGTAATCTCTTCCCGTGTTTCCACCGAATCTATATGTGTTTCCACAAGGCCCTGTGATGGTACTTCCTCTTTTGGAATAAGCTCATCCAGGTCAATAAATTCTGATTTGAAGTCGAAATCGCCCATGAGCACCCCATCAGGCATCAGAAAATACCCGAGATAATTGGTAAAATACCCATTGAGAAGGGAATAATTCCCCGCATATTTCACTTGAAATTCGGAAAACTCCAACTTGTTTAACTGAAAGGTAAAATCCCCCGAGACGATTTCCAGAGGTTTGGGAAGTTCCTCGACATTGAGCACCACGTTCTCCAGAAAGAGTTTCCCCGAATTCGCCTCAACTTTGATATCGGGGGTTCCCGCCCGGGCTCCCGGTTCCATATGCCCCTTAAACCGGGCATCCAACCGTACAAATCCATTGGCATTTGAAACATAAGGCAGCGGAACTACCTGGCTAAAGCTGTTCAGATCCAAAGATCCTTTGGCCTGGATGTCATAATCCAGCATCTCCAAATTCCGCAGTGAGGCGCTAAGCGCAAAGGGATTATTTTCAAAATCAAAGGAAAGTTCTTTGAGCACAATAGAGGTCCCGTCGAGTCCGCCATTGGTATTTTTTAAAAGAAAGTCCACCGTGATGTCTTCAATAGGGTCCGGAAAACTCGTTTGAAGAGATCCGTCCCGGACAACGAACTCCGCATCGGTAATCGGGAAATGGGTATTGACCTTGTCATATAGCCCTTCGGCCGTTATATCGGCATTGAGGTGGCCGCCAAAATTGACATCAGGCAACTGCAGGGTCTTCTGAAGCAGATGCAGGTTGAGTTGGGCATGCAGCCGTGTTTTCAGATCAAAAGAATCCTTCCGCCCTTTCGCATAAATGTTCCCACGGGAAAAGTCATCTGCAATGATAAAGGACAGCGTATCTGCCTCAACTTCAAAAATTCCATTGTCCAGGGAGCCCTTGAAATCGATAAATATCTCTTCCACGGGGACCGGGGCATCCCGGTATTTCAACTTGCCGTCCCTGAAGTCCAGTTCCAGTGCTATACGCGATTCCTCCAGGGTATCCCGGCGTGAATTATTCAAGCCGCTCATATGAAGATTGGCATCTAGCATACCGTCAACCTCTGTTTTATCCCTCCAGCGTACGTACTGCTCCGGCAGGAGGGAAATAATATCCTTTAAATGGCTCCCGCCCGTCTTGACATCAACCTGATAGCTGTATCCATCGGGGTCAAAATCGAGTTTTCCTGTCAAAGAAAGTTCGAGTTCATTGATATTCAAGTCCGTCTTTTCAAACAGAAGGGAAACATTATTATCGTTATAGAGCGAAGAAATATTGGCCGTGAGATGTTTATTCTTAAGATACTGGACATCCTGAAAGGTGACGTCCACACTGTCGATCTCGAAGCGGGATCCCAGCTCGAGGTTCCCATTTCGAAAACTGCCGGCCCCGTCATAATCAAAACCCCGGGTGCTGATATCAATGCCCCTTAATCGATCGACATAGCTCAGGTCTGCTTCCTGAATCCGGATACGATCGAGGGTAACGACTGTCTCCGAAGGTGATTCGGAAGCATCGGATTCTCCACTGGTGTCTTTAAAAATCAAATAGTTCGGCCGACCAAAACGGTCAGACTTAAAAGATACCACCGTGTTTTCCAGATCGATTTCCTCGATTTTCACCTCCCGGGTCAAGAGCAGTCTCCAAACGCTGATGGAGAAAACCAAAGTCTCCGTTTTAAGTAATGGCTCCCCTGAAAACGGCTGGGAACCCATAATCTCTGCGTCCTCCATACTCAGGGTCAAGGAGGGAAAATGACGAAAAAATGTGGCTCGGGTATCTTTAAACCGAAGTTCAGTAGTCAGGTAATCCGATGTGACTTCGGTCACTTTTTCAGCGATATAGTTGTGAAAAAGAATGGGAAAAAAGATCATGAATAATGCAGAGAATACCAGAAATCCCCCAAATATTTTACCTGCCAATACCCACTTATGCCGCCCCGACTTCCCTGTCATAAACGCTCAATTTCAATCCCTGAATAATAAAGAGGAGAAGATATTAAAAATAAAAGACAACTCCTCTGTTCCCATAAATTTCCGATCCGCCTGTATCTTATTTTGTTATGCCTGCCCAAAAAATTCTACCCTAACCCTCTAAAGGTATATTGGCGAAATGAGGTTTTCTGAAAACTTGAAATTATGATTTTTATCATAAGCGAGGCCTGCTGTTTACCCTACTTTCGCATTAACAATCCTTCTCAACTGCATAAGGCCCTAAGGGCTGATTTATCGTATTTAAAAACTTAGTTCATTAAACCATACCGATATGAAAAATGTAGTCACTTTCTTATTTTTTTTATGCGCAGTTTCCTGGGGATTCGCACAGGCCGGGCACATCATGCAGGGCGTCGGATCTGTCAATATGTCTATGGGTGGCGCAGCCACCGGGCAACCTTTGGATATTTCCGGAGCCCTTCAATGGAATCCGGCGGCCATAACCGTTTTTGATCAGGACCAGATCCGACTGGACGTGGGCTTGTTCTTTTCCTCTCCGGAACTCAGTTCAAGTATTGAATTCCCTCCGGGTTCCGGACAAGAATTTAGTGGAACCACTGAGGACGATCGCGGCATGTCCCCCTTGCCGGCTCTGGCTTATAAGATTGGATCCACCTCCAGGCACCACTTCGGCTTTTCGGCCTTTGGGATTAGCGGTTTCGGGGTGACCTTTCCGGAAAGCAATACCAACCCGATAAATTTACCTCCGAATCCAGAAGGCTTAGGAGGTTTTGGACGCGTAGAATCCAATTACAGCCTCTTTCAGGTAGGGGCTGCCTATGCGTATGAACTCTCCGAAAAATTCTCCATCGGGGTGCAGCCCACTTTCAATTTCGCGTCTCTTGACCTGATGCCGAATCCGACGGCCAATCCCACGCAGGAGGCAGGGTATCCAAGTACTGATGGTGCCTCCACCGCCTTTGGCTTTGGAGCCCAGTTTGGGGTGTTTTACGATTCCGGATCCGGTTTCAAGGCGGGAGCTGCGTATAAGACTACCCAGACCTTCGGGGATTTTGAATTTGACAACGTCTATCTGGACGGCAGTACAGGAACCAATAAATTCAATCTGGACTACCCTTCTATCCTCTCCTTTGGCGTAGGATATAGCACAGGTGCTTTTGACCTTGCCCTCGACTATCGCCTGGTCAATTATGAAAACACAGACGGCTTTGAGGCTGCCGGTTGGACACAAACAGCCTCAGTAGCCGGATTCGGCTGGCAAAACATCAATATTATCTCGGCCGGGGTACAGTACAGTGGTATCGACCGACTCCCCTTACGACTGGGTTACACCTACAGCTCTAATCCCATACAGGACGATCTCGCCTTTTTCAGTATACCCGCCACCGCAATTATTAAAAATGCCTTCCAATTCGGCCTGGGCTATGAGATCAGCGACCGCTTTGAGATCGACGGGGTGTTCCACTTCGGATCCTCCGGTGATGCCACTTCTGGACCCTTTTTGAACCCAGAATTCATTTCACCAGATAATCCAAACGGAGTTTATCCAGGACTAAGTGAAGTCTCCTATGACATGACCACTTTTATGTTTATGTTTGGCGCCCAATACAGTTGGTAAGCCCATTTAGCCTCAAGGCTTTATTTTCAAAGACCCCGCCACCCGCGGGGTCTTTTTTGTGACCTCTCGTATTTTGCCCGGAATATGTACCTTTAGTTTTTTACCTATAAGCTGCAGATGAGAACAAAAATCCGGAAAAGATTACTTGCACTGCTTATCCTTCCTGTGCTCATTTTTACCGGCTGTTATTTTATCATAGAATTTTCCTCCGCGGGCCGTATCTACAGGGATATCGATACCATTCCATACAATAAGGTCGGACTGGTTTTGGGAACAGCCCGCCATCAGGTTGGAGGTGGGGTGAACCCCTATTACCAGTACCGCATCGAGGCTGCCCTGGACCTCTTTAAGAAGGGGAAAATCTCGTATATCCTCGTAAGCGGGGATAACGGCAGTATTTATTATAACGAGCCCAATACCATAAAAAAGGACCTTGTAGCCGGGGGTATTCCGGAGGAACGGATTTTTCTGGATTACGCGGGGTTCAGAACCCTGGATTCCATGATCCGGGCCCATATCGTTTTTGGCCTGGATTCGGTGACGGTGATCTCCCAGGAATTCCACAATGAGCGGGCGCTTTTTATCGCTTCAAAAAAGAATCTGTACGCCATTGGTTTCAGCGCAAAAGACATCGATGGGTCCCCGGGGATAAAAGTGCACCTCAGAGAATATTTTGCACGCGTCAAGGTATTCCTGGATTTGATTTTCAATACCGAACCCAAATATTATGGAAATCGCATTGATATCGAATGATGGAAGAAGGGATAGAATCGCATAAACCGATCAGGTATGAACAAGCTTAAAACCCTTATCAGGAATCTCGGACCGGGCCTGCTTTTTGCGAGCATGGCCATTGGCACTTCGCATCTGGTACTATCCACCAAGGCCGGAGCTACCTATGGCTGGGTGATGATCTTTCCGATTCTCCTGGCCAATTTATTAAAGTATCCCTTTTTTGAATATGGAATCCGCTATACCAATGTGACAGGCAGAAGCCTGATAGAAGGGTATTCCCGAAGGGGAAAGGGCTATATGTGGGTGTATGCAGTCATTACCCTATTTACCACCTTTACAATTCTGGCAGCCCTCTATGTGGTCACCGCAGGCCTGCTGGCCAATCTGTTTAAAATCACCACCCTCTCGGTGAGTGGCATTGCCCTGGGTCTTTTTCTTTTTATTTCAAGTGTGCTGATTATCGGTCGCTATAAACTGCTGGAGACGACGCTGAAATTTGTGATTACGATCCTGTTTGTCGCCCTTTTGGTCACCACCCTAATGGTGCTGTACAAGCCCCCTGCAGCGGTTGTTGAGGGCTTTGAAACCCCTCCCCTCTTTGACTCGGTGGGTATCTTGTTCCTCATCAGCCTGATCGGTTGGATGCCCACAGCGGTCGAAGCCAGTAGCTGGATCAGCCTTTGGAGTCTGGAGAAATATAAATCCCAGGGGCGCAAACCCCCGCTTAAAGAGGCCCTTCAGGAATTCAATACCGGTTATATCACCACCGCGCTCCTGGCCGTTTTTTTCCTGCTGATTGGGTACCGTACCCTCTTTGGGACGCAGACGGAACTCAGTGGGGAAGCCGTGACCTTTGCCGATCAGGTGGTCTCTATTTTCACTACGCATATCGGAGATTGGGCATACCTGTTTATTGCCGTATCCGCCTTCGCGACTATGTTCAGCACCTGTATGACCGCACATGATGCCATTGCCCGGGTCAGTGTGGATGTTTTGGAGTACCTGCGGCCGGATAAAAAGCGGTTCACTAAAAAAAAGCACTATGCCGCTGCCGTTATCGTCCTTACCCTCGTGAATTATCTGGTGCTTTCAGCCTTTAGTGCCAATATGGGAACCCTGGTAGCCCTGGCTACTTTTATCTCCTTTGTACTAGCGCCCCTGGTAGGGTACATGAACCTGAAGAATGTCTGTAGTAAGGATCTCCCGGTGGAATACCACCCGGGCCCGGGCCTGCGTTTACTCACGTATATGGGCATCGTATTCCTTTCCTTTTTTTCGGTATACTATCTCTGGATGATCCTCGTTTAACAAGTACAACTTCCTTGAATTCAAGGGATTTAACATTGATAACTTGATATTGGCGAGGTTTTTTACAAGCTTTGCACTCCAATAAGACTGTATGAAGTTTATTCGAATCGAACGAAAAACAAAGATTGAAAACCGATTTACCCCGGAAATGGGACGGCTCTATACACCCGTCACCTACATCCGCAAAAAACTATTGGGCATCCCTATTGAAACACTCCACAAGTATCGCCAAACCTACTACGGGGAGGTAAAGGAGTGTAGTGAATGCCTGCTGTACAGATAACCCTCTGTTATAAGTCATCGTAGTTGAGCAGTATAAAGAGATAGCGCTCGTTCTGCTTGTGAAGCACGTCCAGACAGTAGACTCCGTCTGAACAGTTGTTGATGATCTGCGTTTCACCAAGGCCTTTGACTTCGGCAAACACCTCCGGAGCAACACCTTGAGCAACCAGATAATCGCGAATAGCCGCAGCGCGCCCTTCAGAGAGTTTCTGATTCGTAGTCTTATAGCCCCTGCTGTCGGTATGAGCTTCCAGGCGGAGTCGTAATTCTGGAAATTTCTTAAGTTGCAGGGCAGCCTCATCGAGACTGGCTGTGATTTCCGGAGTAAGACTTTTACTGTTGCGCTCGAAGTGGAAGTCATCCATCCGCACAAGTATTCGGTTTGACTGCCTGATGACTATATCCTCCAAAGCGGTCAGAGAAATCTCCAGCGGCTGTCCGGAAATAAGACTAGAATCCGATGCGGAATTTCCCAAATCCAGGCGCTCATAACCTTCCTTCCCAACGGCCAACCGCACCGAATCCCGCATGGGTATTTCCAGTCTGAATTCCCCATCCGATGACGTATAGGTCTCCTTTAAGAGCACACTGTCGCCCTGATACATTCGCACATAGGCCTTTTCGATTCCCAAACCACTCATATCGCGAATAGTCCCTCTGAAGGCCAGGGTTTTCAGGCCCGGTTTCTCAACAGCCTTAAAGGCATAAATATCATCCTTACCTTGTCCGCCGGGGCGATTCGATGCAAAATAGCCTTCATAACCTCCTTCAGATGCACTGCGGATTATAAACCCGAAATCATCCTTATTGGAATTGATTCCAGGCCCCAGGTTTACCGGGATACTGTAGAAATCCCCCTCCTGAATTTCAGATTTGTAAATATCCATACCTCCCAGTCCGTAGAAGGCATCTGAGGAAAAATAGAGGCTGCCGTCAAAAATAAAAGGTGCAATCTCATTTCCCGGGGTATTGATATGCGGCCCGAGATTCACAGGCTCCGACATAATTTGTCCGTTATTCGAGTATACAAAATACAGATCGGTGCCCCCGTACCCCTTGCCAAAGTCTGCCGCAAAATAGAGCCGGCCAGAGGATTCGTCGTAGAAAGGATAGTAAAAGGAGGTGCTTAAGTCCCGGAAAAGCAGATCAAAAGATCCATTCTGACCCGCCCGGCATATCCCCAGTGCATTTTTTCCATTATCATCAAAAGCCAGCTCGCCGTCCTCAACGTTCGATTGAACGTAAAAGACCTGCTTTAGCGCTTCACTGTAGAAAGGAGTGGCCTGATGGTAGTCAGATTCCGGTATCATGCTGAAAAGCGTTGGCATTACCGCTTTGAAATTAGCCTCTGAAGAAACCGAATATATACTCAGGTAAGACTCGGCCGAAGGGTTGTAGTTCGGTTTTGATTTTGTAGGGCGACCCGAAGAAAAAAGCAGTCGGTCCGGGCCATAAAATGCGGGAGCAAAATCGGACTGGGGACTGTTCAGGTTAGTTTCAATTATCGTGTAGCCCGAACTGGCCGCAGCAGCATCTTCGAGAGTTTCATAATTGAATGTGGCATTTTCCAGCAATTCTGGAGAAACCATATTCGTTCGGGTATTCAAATACGCCCTGGCCCGCTCCGGGCCTGAAGTTCGGGAGAGCGCCTGAAGCATGGTGTTAAACTGCGTATTGGTCATCAGACTGTCCTTCTTATACACCTCCATATACGCCTCCGCAGCCTGGTCGTATTGCCCGGTCCTGAAATAAGCATCTGCCAGGTTTAGTTCCTGCTGCGCACTGAGTTGGCTTTTACGCATTTCCTCTTTGTAGGCGTTTATGGCTTCCCGATAGGAATATTCAAAGTACAGCTGGTCGGCTTTGGATGCCTCCTGTGCCCTAAGTGCGGTGACTGCCAAAAAACTAAATGCGATTATAAAAAACCTTTGCATCATACGACTGAATTAAAAGAAGCGTGGACTATCGATTTGTTTCCCTTTCCCCTTTTTGGACTTTTTGTCTTTACTATCTCCGGAACCACCGCCTTTACCTAAAAAGAACTTGATTATAGCTTCATGGGAACCGCTATTGTACCCACCCAGTCCATTCACGTTATAATCATAAGAATACCCCAGAAATAAACTACTTGAAATCTGAAAGCCCGCAAGCCCGCTTACCGCATTGTCAAAGCGATACGCTGCCCCGAGTGTAAAAACATCCTTGAGCAGAAAACTGGTTGAAAGATTTCCATTCACCGGAGCACCCTGAATATAATTGACCAGAAAAGCCGGCTTAAATTTCAGGTTGTCATTCAGCTCAAAGACATACCCTCCGATGAGGTTAAACTGCATCTGGTCTTCAACCACCTGAGCGGCTTCATCGCTATACAGGCCGTCTGTGAGAAAATTGGGGACCGAAAGTCCCGCGTACCAGCTTGTCCCATAGAGGAAAAGCCCTGCGCCGATGGTAGGGGTAAATTCATTGATGGTTTCCACACCCAATATCGGCTCACCGGGATTCTCAAAGGTCCCTTTTGAGAAATCGACATTGAGAAAACTCCCGCCTGCATCCAGGCCGAAAGAGAGAAAAACATCATTTTCAAATTCAACCTGAAAAGAATAGGAAATATCTACAAAGGTTTGAGTGGTTGGCCCGAGCTGTTCGTTTACCGCATTAAAACCAAGGCCGTGTTTGCGATTGCCCAACGGGGCATTAATACCAAAACGTATCGTTCTTGGGGCTCCCGGGATATCAATCCACTGTGAACGGTACAATAAATTAATATCGGGGGTTTCAACCGTCCCAACATAGGCGGGATTAAAACTCCCGATATTGTACATATACTGTGTGTAGAAGGGTTCCCTTTGTGCCGTTACGGCCATACTCATAAGGAAAACCCCGGCCAGTATAACAAACCGTGCCTTTGTCGACACTCCAAAAAACATTTTTCTAGTGCTCATACTATCGGATCAATTGAATCCATCCCTTTTGTACTTCACGGTCCGGTCCCAGTTCCAGAATGTAATAATAAGTTCCTTCCGGCGCCTTGTTCCCATTAAAGGTTCCGTCCCAGACCTCGTCATTCGTCATATTGGAAGCCTCAAAAATCGGCTGGCCGTACCGGTTGAAAATTTGTATGGAAGTGTCCGAAAAAGTCCCTATATCCCGGATGACCAGAAAGTCATTGATACCATCGCCATTGGGCGAAAACTGGTTAAACACAAACCCAGGATCCGCCTGAGTTCGTTCATTCACTTCAACTACGATACTATCCTGATAATTCTCTTCCTGTCCGGCAACAGGCTCAGGACTCAGGATTCGGGCTGAATTTATAAAACTTCCCTCCCTGGGCACCTGTACTTCAATGCGCAGTTCAGCCTCTTCCCCCGGGGACAAACTGGCAATACTCCAAATGCCCGTAGGCAGATCATAAGAATTTCCTGCCTGGGGGCTAAGGGTGTGGCTGAGGTAGTCAAACCCACTCTGATCCACGGGAAGGATGAGGTCTTCCACACGTATATTCCGGGCTGTCACAGAGTCTGATTCATTTCGTATGACCACCTGAAAGACTACTCGATCGTCCACTAGTGGCGCTATGCGATCCCTCTGAAAACGCCCATCAGATATCGCGGCAAATTTCTCCAGCACCAGATCTTCGCCCTCTCCCTGGATCAATTGAATCTCTACCGTACTTAGGTTGTTCTCCGGGTTTGTATCGTCCGGGAAGGAAGTGAGCAGTTCCGCGGTATTAGAGAATACACCATTGCTGAGAACTATAACCCGTATCTCCAGAGTTTCAGAATCCTGGGGAAGCATTTCCTGTACACTCCAGATACCCGTGCCAGGCTCGTACCCCCCTGCGGAAGCCGTATGGGAGACATAGGAAAACCCTGTTTCCAACAGGTCACCAACTTCAATATCGGTTACCCCTCCAGCGCTTAAGTTTTCCATCGTAATGGTGAAAACCACTTCCTCCCCGGGCTCAACCAACAGAACATCTGCGGTTTTAGTCACTGCCAGGTCAACACAGGTAGGACTTGAAGCATTCGGGATACAGGGGTTGTTATTTGCCGGGTCCTGTTGATCATTTACCAGGTCTCCGTCCGTATCCAGGATATTGGAATCCAGGGCATCTATAAACTCGTCTCCATCTTCATTCAAGGGGTTCTCCGGATCTGAACCTACCTCGGTTCCATCGTCAATGCCATCTTCATCCGAATCCGGGTTGTTCGGGTCCGTCCCCAGGGCTGCCTCTATTCCGTCCAGCAAGCCATCCCCGTCAGTGTCTATATCACAGTCGTTTACGGTGATCTCCACATCTACAAATTCATCCGTACACGGGGCTTCTGCCACATTGGTGGTGTACCGAAAAATATAGGTGCCATCCGGACGTCCCTCAAAATCCACCAGATTACCGGTCGAAATCATTAAAGAGCCCGAGGGGTCCTGTAAGACTTCCCAGGCTCCGGGACTTGCACCCTGCAAACGGGTATCCAGGTCCAGCTCTGTTGGTCCGTTCTCCGGATCACTGCATGCAGATCCATTTGTTGGGGTTCCCGCACTAATTTCAGGTGCAATCAAGGCTTCCACAGCCACCCTTGGGGAAGATTCGCATCCATTGGCCGAGGCCTCTACCCAAAAGGTGGTGGTTGATTGCAAAACAGGGGTTGTAAAGTCATCACCTACAAAGAGTGGAGTGCCCCCCGTTTCGGAAGCATACCAAAGAATATCCGGGGCCGTGTCACTATCAGGAGTTACCCCTGTGGCTGATAAGGTCACCGATGCCGGGCCACAACTCTCAGTTGGAACTGTGTTGGTTATAGAAGGGGTTTCATTCCGTACCAGTGTAATGACCAGGGTGGGGCTCGCACAAAGATTGGCGGCATCGTAGAAAAATCCGTAATACGTTCCCGGGCTTGGGTTATTGACCTGATTTGTAGTCAAATGTCCTGCCACGATGAGCGGATCAGGGTTAATACTCCAGATCAGAGACGTTCCTGCAGGGGGTGTGCTGTCCGTATAAGAACTAAGCGGTAAAAGGGTGTCTTCCGTACAAAAAGTGTCAGGAACGTCAGTGTTGAGCGTTGGTGCGGTATTCCCCGCTTCACAGGGATCGCAATCAACTACTCCAATAATTACATCCTCGAAATCATCTGTACAGGGAGCCGTGGCAGTGACCGTATAGCGAAAGGTATAGTCTCCGGGGTTCAAACCGGCAAAGTCCACAACATTATCCGGACTAATAGGGACTGTCGCAGGTCCGCTTATAAAAGTCCAGGCCCCTCCCGGATCTGCAAGGTCAAGCGAATTGTCAAGATCAAGAGTTGTTGAACCAAATTCATTATCCGTGCAGGCTACGGTATTGTTATTCGCGGTACCGGCACTTACCGGATCCTGTACTGTGGCCAGAACTTCCACCCGTGCAGAAGAACAACCATTAAAAGCCGCCTCAACCCAAAAGGAAGTGGTTGCGGTCAGGGAAGGGGTTGTAAATGAGGTGCCGGTCCCTAAAACTGTGCCCCCCGAAGCTACATTAAACCAGCGGATAAGCGGCGCATCAGGTAATCCCGGGACATCGCCGATAGCCGTGAGAAGTACTGTGCCGGAGCCGCATCGCACCCCATCGGTGGGTGTTACGGTCGGTATCGGGTTAATGACAATCACCACGGATTCAACGGGACTGGCACAATTATTCAGGTCGTCGTAATAAAAGACGTAATACGTATTGGCAACAGGATTCTCAATTTCGGCAGGAGTCAGATGCGCCCCCTCATCGAGAGGATTGGAATTCGTGCTCCAGGTCAGCACCGAACCGGTTGGTGCAGTGCCGGTCACAAAAGTATTCAGGTTGGGGATGGTTTCCCCTGCGCAGAAACTGGAATCAGCACCGGAGCGTCCAGGCGCGGTAGTCCCAGCCAGGCAACTGTCATCATTGAGAATAGTTCCAAAGGCCTCGTTGGTTCCCAAAGACCCCCCGGATACATTAAGCAACCTTACCCCGAAATTTTCATCGACCTCAATCCTCAAATCACCAATAACCTCTACGGGAACCAAAATACTCGATTCACCAATAGGAATCGTGTAGGGAGCATTATCTACCCGGTTGTAGTCT
>CAKZOC010000149.1 GCA_937136025.1 uncultured Bacteroidota bacterium | reverse complement strand
CAATCAGATTGTTATTGGTCATGGCGCAACTGGAAATGGATCATTAACGGTAACAATTGGAAACACCTCCATAACCGACAACTATTTTAACGGTGAAATGCACGCGGATGGTTACCGGTTAAACGCCCTCCAAACCCCACCGGCCTCCTCCTCAGCGCCTGGAGAAACCGGAGAAATCCGGATTGATTCGAACTTTATTTATGTGTGTGTTGCCCCTAATTCATGGGTCCGGGCAGCCCTTGATACCTGGTAGGATATGAGGGACATTAAAAGAATTCTTGCATTTATAGTAGCCGGCGGTAGCTTTGTCTCCCTTTCGGCCCAGGGGGTAACGAACCACGGGGCGTCTATGCGGTTGCACGGGGATGTCCAAATGGGGATACATGCCGATTTCACCAATAACGGGGAGTTCACTCAAAATGAAGGCCTGGTTGGTTTTTATTCCGACGATGCACCCCTGAGGATCAGTGGTAATTCTGGAATTGAGGTCTACGACGCTGAGTTTGCAGTGCCCGCGGGAATCCTTTTGGAAAACGACTTAACGATCAACAATAACGGAAACCTTATTGAAGGAGATATACTAACCTCCCGCAATTTGGAGTCCCCCTACACATTGAAATTTAACGATGAAACCTTCTATACAGGCGAAAGCGCTTTCTCTAAAGTAGATGGTTTCGCCTCTTTTCAAAACAAAGAGGAGTTCATCTTTCCCGTTGGGGATCCCGAGCGTTTGCGCCCCCTGAAGATCAATTCCATGGCCATAAACCCTGCTGCGGTGAGTGCCTATTTTTCAGAGGATCCGAACGAACCCCGGAGTTTGGTCGGAACCTATAATACCAGCAGCACATCTAAATTCGGATTGCAGGTGAGTCAGTTGGAATTCTGGCACCTGAGTGCAGATTTGCCTTCCCAGGTAACTTTAAGCTGGGATTCGATGAGTGATGTAGGGAAATTATCGAACAACACGGAGCATTTAAGAGTGGTCGGATGGAATAAGGCCACCCGTCAATGGGAGGACCTGGGCAATACGGGTGCGGAAGGAAACCTGGCCAGCGGAACCGTGAGGTCTGATTTTTTTAACCCCGGGGAATATGAAATCCTCACCCTGGGAGGGTTGTCTGATGAAATCGTTGCGTATAACGTCCTGGAATTGGACAATTACTACCTCTCGCCGAATGGTGACGGTAGCAACGAGCGCCTGATCATCGATGCGGTAACCGATGCTTCAAACAATACGCTTCAGATTTTTACTGAGGATGGTGCTTTGGTCTATCAGAAAGACAATTACCAGAACGAGTTCGACGGCAATTCCAACATCCGAGGTGGGTTTAGTCGCGGCAACGGACTGCCACAGGGGGTGTACTTCTATGTCATCACCTTCCCGGAACTGCGTCAGAAACATCAGGGATACTTATATCTGAATCGTTAGAGATTCCGGCCTTCAGGGGTTGTTGAGTGCTATTTTCGGTTGATTTTTTATACCTTCGGGTGAACGGAATCAAGCGCGCAACAAGCACTACACAGCTATTGAGATATCATGAAAAGAAGAACGTTTCTGGTCCGCGGGGGCCTCGGAAGTCTGGCCCTGAGCCTGCCACTGAATTCATTACTGGCCCAGGATCAGGGATTCAGCGTGGACGAACTGACCGGAAAGGCCAATATTGAGCTCTTCGGCAAAGACATCAACCTGAGAAAAGAAGCCCATGACGCTTTTATCGAAATGAAAAAAGCGGCTTATCAGGATGGGATCGACATTAAAGTGGTCAGCAGTTATCGCGATTACGAGCGCCAGCGGACCATCTTCGAACGCAAGTACATCAACTATACTGAAGAGGGGATGGAACCTTTGGAAGCTGTGGATCAAATCATTAAATACTCCACCATTCCGGGAACCAGCAGGCATCACTGGGGTACGGATGCGGACCTTATAGACGGCTCCAAACGGGCAGAGGGCGATTTGCTGGTCGCGGAAAAGTTCGAAGCCGGAGGCCCTTTTGAAGATTTTAAAAACTGGATGGACGCCCACTCGGAAGAATACGGTTTTTTCCTCGTCTATACAGATGTCCCCAAGCGACGGGGGTTTAAATACGAACCCTGGCACTACAGTTATGCCCCCCTCTCCATTCCCATGCTCAGCGCCTTTCGGAGAATGAATATCCTCAAAATTCTGGAAAAGGACGACTTTTTGGGCAGCGAACACCTCACCACCGGTTTTATCCGGAGTTATATTACCGACAATATTCTGGATATCAATCCGGATTTGTTATAGGGCTTTTACAGCTTTCAAAGGCATTGGAATCCCCTATGACCTCGCTGCACCGTTAGCTGGAGGAATGACCTCTGATGTTTAACAATATCCCGTTAGCCCACTGATGTTTGAGACCATATCATTTACGGGTTCATTCCTGTAGAGGTAATGGGGACTCTCTAAGGAGGTAATCGTGGTAATGGGCAATCTCGATGTAGGTCATGAAGATTCTCGACGCAGCTTACGCGCCCGAATAGGGTCCCGGAATTCTAACACATAGGCACAAGTTGCCAAATCCGACTGCACACAATTCAGGCGGCTATCGATAAATATTCCACTTAGAACGAATCTAAAGCGGTTCTTCCCCCTTCCCATTTCCTTTTTTGTATATTGGAGTCCCCCAAATAATCTTACCGTACCGTTTTTAACCCTTATAGCGTGGATTTAATCCATTAAACACACTATATGGGAACACTAACACATTTCAAAAATTTGTACGCTCACGCGTTTGACAACTGCAAACCGGTATACATGGTGTATTTGCTCAAAGGATATTCGCTTTTTTGCGCAATGATGATTTCTATGGCGCTCTATGCATTTTTTTACCGGGTTTTTACCGGGTTTGATTTCTAACGTACAGGCGAAACCTACAGTCCTCAGGTTGTAGATGAAGAAAATAAAATTCCCTGACGCCGCACGTCGGGGTTTTTTATGTTCAGGACCTAACCCAGCAGAACACGTTTTCGCAAAAAAGTATTTTGGGAGAGATGGACAGCGGCCCCTCTTGCCCCAAAACATCGCTATTACCGCGCAGCCCCCATAGGGAAATGACGGGCAGGTGAGAAGGCTGCACGTTATGCAATGCAAATACGTCAGGGGATGCCGCTCGGGGATCGGCCTGGGAAAGGCCACGGATGCATCCCGTGGAAGTGGGGTTACCTGAGATGCTCCTCCCCCTTGCTCCTATCATAAACAATCCTTAAATAGTAGCAAAACTGCCCATTTCCACCTATTTTTGAGGTTGTAACAGTAAACTACATGAATAAAAAGGTTATCCTGATGATCCTGGATGGATGGGGTATTTCGCCGGATCCCGGTGTTTCCGCCATTGCACAGGCGGACACCCCTTTTGTCGATTCCCTTTATGAGCATTACCCTCATGCCACGCTGCTGACCGACGGAATGAACGTGGGGCTGCCGGAAGGACAGATGGGAAATTCCGAAGTCGGACACATGAATCTCGGTGCCGGCCGCATCGTGTATCAGGATCTCGCCAAAATAAACCTGGCGCTGAAGGAGGATCAACTCCGGGAGCAGCCTGTGTTGCAGGAGGCCTTTTCGTATGCCCGTGAAAATAATAAACCCGTTCACTTTCTGGGACTCCTGAGCGATGGAGGGGTCCACAGCCATATAAGCCACCTGAAAGGACTGATTTCCGCCGCCGCTGACAATGGGGTTTCCCAATCCTTTGTACATGCCTTTACCGATGGGCGGGACGTAGACCCGAGAAGCGGGAAAGGATTCCTGCAGGACCTCGATGCCTTTTGTACAGATAAACCGTGCCAAATCGCCTCTGTCATCGGAAGATATTACGCCATGGATCGCGACAAGCGATGGGAGCGCGTAGCCCTGGCTTATGAGTTGCTCGTGCACGGGAAAGGATTACCTGCAAAGGATGCTGCCGCTGCCGTTGCAAAAAGTTATTCAGAGGATGTAACCGATGAATTTATCAAACCCATCGTCATTACCGGTGACGACGGGGAGCCCCTTACCCGTATTTCCGAAGGGGATGTGGTGCTCTTTTTTAATTTCCGCACAGATCGGGGGCGTGAACTCACTGAGGTCCTCAGCCAGAAGGCCCTGCCTGAATTTCATATGAAACCCCTGAAGTTGTATTTCGTTACCCTGACCAATTACGACCACACCTATGAGAACATCCATGTGGTGTACGATAAAGAAAATATTGAGGACACCCTGGGGGAGGTATTGTCCGAAGCGGGCAAACGGCAGATCCGAATTGCAGAAACCGAAAAATACCCCCATGTGACCTTCTTTTTCAATGGTGGAAGGGAAGCCCCCTACCCCGGGGAATCCCGAATTCTGTGTCCCTCGCCCAAAGTTGCTACCTACGACCTGCAGCCGGAGATGAGCGCCTATGAGAGCCGGGATGCCATTATTCCCGAGCTCGAGAAAGAAGCTGCAGATTTCGTTTGTCTGAACTTTGCGAACCCGGATATGGTCGGCCATACAGGCAGCCTCCCTGCGGCCATTAAGGCCTGCGAGACCGTGGACGCCTGTGCCAAAGCGGTTATCGAAACCGGACTGGAGCACGGGTACAGTACCCTGGTCATTGCCGATCACGGTAATTGCGATACGATGATTAACCCGGATGGCAGTCCGAATACGGCCCATACCACAAATCCGGTTCCACTGATCCTGGTCGATCCGGATCGGAAAAAAATACACGATGGAGTGCTGGGTGATATTGCACCGACCATTTTGGAAATTTTGGATATTCCCGCACCTGAATTAATGACAAGATCCTCCCTTTTGTAATCTTATGAAGTCCTCTCTTAAACTAAGTTTTTTACTCTTCCTGCTGTTTATTTATTCCTGCGGCTCCGGCCCCGGGCATAATGCCGTACAGGTCCCGGACGGCAAGACCGTGATTTTAGTAGGCACGACAGGATTTTATGCCCTGCGCGAAGCTCCTTTTTCAGATTGGTTCGACCCCGGATATAAAGCTTTCACCCCAGATCCGGCCCATGTTGAAACTTTGAAACCTCTCCTTGAAGATATCGACATTGTGGTATTTCTGGGGACCTGGTGTGAGGACAGCCATCGCGAAATTCCAAAATTCGTGAAGATCCTGGAGGCCACTGAATACCCTTTGGAAGCGATAGACGTGATTGCGATGACCCGGGATAAAACTACTCCCCAGGACTATGAGGCGGGTCTGGACATCACCAATATCCCTACGCTGATTTTCTACAAAGACGGGTTGGAACTCGGACGTATTGTTGAATTTGCGGTGGAAGATCTGGAAAGCGATATGATCAAGGTGCTCTCCGGACAACCCTACAAACACGCCTACGACTGGGACTAAGCCGGGATTACTTCCGGAATTCCATTTAAATCCCACTCTGTATTATCTTTGCAGCCTATGATTCACGTAAAATCTGCTGAAGAAATCGAATTGATGCGCGAGAGTGCCCTCGTGGTATCGAAAACGCTCGGCATGCTGGCCGGGGAACTGAAGCCCGGGGTTACCGGATTACAACTGGACCGGCTGGCCGAAGAATTTATCCGCGACCAGGGGGCAGAACCCGGATTTTTAGGGATGTATGACTTCCCCAACACCCTCAACATCAGTCCGGATGCCCAGGTGGTCCACGGAATTCCCAACGATGAACCTTTCCGGGAAGGCTCGGTAGTCTCCATAGATTGCGGCAGCATTAAAAATGGATATTACGGCGATCACGCCTACACCTTCGCGGTGGGCGAAATCGCCCCTGAAACTCAAAAGCTTCTGGAAGTCACCAAAGCATCCCTCTATGTGGGCATCCGTGAGTTTACCCTGGGCAACCGGGTGGGCGACGTAGGGCACGCGATTCAGCAGTTCTGTGAAGCCGAAGGATATGGGGTTGTCCGGGAACTGGTCGGCCACGGCCTTGGCAAAAAATTGCACGAAGCTCCGGAAATGCCCAATTATGGCAAACGCGGGAGGGGTAAGAAATTTGTAGAAGGTATGGTGGTCGCCATTGAACCCATGATCAATTTAGGGACGCGACGCATCAAACAACTGCGGGATGGGTGGACGATACTCACCGCGGACGGGAAACCGAGCGCTCACTTTGAACACGATGTCGCCCTTGTGGACGGCAAGCCGGAGCTGCTTTCTACCTTTGCCTACATATATGAGGCCCTTGGAATTGATAGTGACGAGGAACTCGAATTCCGGAAAAACCCCATAGTTCTCTGATTTTGTCCTAAACCGGAATGAAGCACCTTTTTAAATGGGTTTTAAAACGCGTACCACGCCCCTTGCTGATACGCCTGAGCTATTGGGTTCGTCCGCTCCTGGCTTCAAGCCTGAAGGGTGACCGGTACACAGACCCCATCGATGGGAAATCGTTTCGGACCTTTCTGCCCTATGGGTATGAGAGTCCCAGAGAGAACGTGCTCTCCCCCTCTACCCTTTCCCTGGAACGACACCGGTTGTTATGGCTCTACCTGAAACGCGAAACGGATTTTTTTCAAAAACCCCATTCGGTATTGCACTTTGCTCCCGAACAAGCTTTTTACAAGCGTTTTCGAAGCGCTCAAAACCTGAACTATACCACTACGGATCTGAATTCCCCTTTGGCGGATGTCAAAGCGGATATTTGCAATCTGCCTTTTGACTCCAATGCCTTTGATATTATCCTCTGCAACCATGTGCTGGAACACATTCCGGAAGATCACAAGGCCCTGCAGGAATTGTACCGGGTGATGAAACCCGGGGGATGGGGAGTTTTCCAGGTACCCCAGGATCTGAATCGGGAAAAGACCTTTGAAGATCCCAGTATTACCGATAAGGACGAAAGGCGGAAAGTCTTTGGCCAGTATGACCACGTGCGTATCTATGGCCGGGATTATTTCGATATTTTAAAGGCTGCCGGTTTCCGGGTACATCCCATTGACTACACCAAAGATATGGACCCCGCGGACACGGACCGCTTTCGTTTGGCCCAGGGGGAAATTATCCCGCTGGTGGAAAAACCCCTGGAAGGTTAAAAATAGGAAAGGTGCGCAGAGGCTTCTCTCTTGTGATAATCAGCGCTTACTGAGAGTTAAATATGCTCTGAACTACTTGTCCTTTTGCAGGACGGCTTTAAAACCGGGGGTCATGTATTCTGTGGTTGCCCCGGACTCATCCAGATAGATAATATAGCCTTCGAGGGAATCATCAGCCTCCAAAATTCGTTTGGAAGCTTCTAAATCCATGGCCATAAATGCCGTGGCAAAGCCATCTGCCCGCATACAGGTCTCCGCCAGAACGGACACCGCCAAAATCCTCGAATCTTTGGTATACCCGGTACGCGGGTCTATGGTGTGGACGTATTTCTTTCCGCTGACCGAATCCACCCGAAACTTGCGGTAATTTCCGGAAGAGGCCATAGCGCGATCGCTCAGGGTAATGATCTGTTTGATCCTCCGGCCCTCCAGTACCTGAGGGTCGTCTATACCCACCACCCAGGGCTGCGCTTTGATCTGATTGATCCCCAGGGTACGGAGTTCTCCCCCTACTTCCACGAGGTAATCTGCCGCTCCTTTTTGCTCCAGCATAACGCCCAACCGATCAACCGCATACCCCTTGGCTATGGCGTTAAAATCCAGGCGCATCCCCTTCTGTTGCATGGCGATCCGGGAATCTGGCGTCAGACGTACCTTCCCCAGGCCTACATACTCCCGGAGACTGTCGACACGCGTGCTGTCCATCTCCAGGGCCGCACCCGGCCCGAATCCCCAGGCATCCACCAGGACACCCACCGTGGGATCAAAATAACCGTCCGTTTCCTCGTATATCTGAACAGACATTTTAAAGACTTCGGCAAACATCTTGTCCACCTGAACCCCGGTATCCCCCCCATTGATCCGGCTGATATCGGAATCGGGCAGGTAGGTGGAAAGCGACTGATTGACCACTCTGAAAACCGAGTCGATGGCGGGCTGCAGATCGGTAGTATCCGCAGTAAAAACTTTAATGGAATACGAGGTGCCCAGGGCACCCCCCTGGTACACATGCTCCCTAAGGGAGGCGGTTTCACCGCATCCTGAAAGCAAGACGAAAAACAAACTCAGCAGGAATCCGCTAAATTTCGATGAGGCCCTCATACTGCACAATATATTCTTCATTTAAATAAACCGGCAGGTTCTGGTCCGCCGCATTGGACAATCCCACTCCGGCGTAATACGTGCGGGCCTCGAATTTTAAGGCGTGTTCCCTCACCTTATGCAGCAGGGCCGGGTCGAATTCCGCGGGGTTTTGAGGATAGGCCACCGGGCGTACGACAATAAAGTGGAGGTTCTTTTCCTTCAGACAGACAAATTGCGGGTTCTTCCCCTTTTTGCTGTTGATCCCCATAAATTCGTATCCGGCATCCTCCAGTTCCCGCCCCACGATATTCATGGCCAGATTGTGAAGTTCCTGTTCGCTCAGCGGTTTCATCCGTTTATACTAGCTAAAAAAACCGATATGAAACATATCGGTTTTGAATGGTTTAAAACTCGTATTATCCTCCAAAGTCATCGAAGCGAATACTCTCATCCGGGATTCCAAAATCTTCTCCCATCTTCTGTACCGCCTTATTCATAAGAGGCGGGCCACAGAAGTACAATTCGATATCCTCGGGAGACTCATGATGATCGAGGTAATTATCGATCACGCAATTGTGAATAAATCCGACAAAGCCATCCCCTGGCGCATCGATATTTTCCTTGATTTTCCAATTGTCCTCCTCCAGAGGTTCTGAAAGGGCCATATAGAATTTAAAATTGGGAAAGTCCGCTTCCAGTTGTTTGAAATGATCGATATAGAAAAGTTCCCGCTTGGAACGCCCTCCATACCAAAAGGTCACCTTCCGGTCTGTTTTCAGGGTTCTGAAGAGATGGTACAAATGAGATCTCATGGGCGCCATACCAGCACCGCCCCCAACGTAGAGCATTTCCGCTTCAGATTCATTGATAAAGAATTCTCCGTAAGGGCCGGAAATGGTCACCTTATCGCCCGGTTTGCACCCAAAAATATAGGAAGAAGCAATCCCGGGGTTTACATCCATCCATCCGTTTTTACTGCGGTCCCAGGGTGGAGTGGCAATACGCACATTGAGCATGATCTCCCGTCCCTCAGCCGGGTAGGAAGCCATGGAATACGCCCGTTCCACAGTTTCCGTATTCTTCATGACCAGGGGCCAGAGATTAAACTTATCCCACTCGGCGCGAAATTTTTCGGGATCGTCGTGTTCCTTCGGGTGAGCCGTGATATCAAAGTCTTTGTAGGGCACTTCACAAGGCGGGATCTCAATCTGAATATACCCCCCGGCTTTGTAGTTCATATCCTCAGGGATTTCAACCACGAATTCCTTGATAAAGGAGGCCACGTTAAAATTCCGGACCACGGTGGCTTCCCACTTCTTGATTCCAAAAACCTCTTCGGGAATAGTGATATTCATATCCTGCTTCACCTTCACCTGACAGGCCAGGCGTGCGCCTTCATTCAGCTCCCGCTTCGAAAAGTGAGGCGTTTCCGTGGGCAGGGCTTCTCCCCCACCTTCCAGAACATGGCACTCACACTTAATACAGGTTCCTCCGCCTCCACAGGCTGAAGGCAAAAAGATCTTTTGATTTCCAAGGGTGGTGAGCAGGGAACTTCCGGAGGCCACTTCCAGTTGCTTCTCACCATTAATTGTAATCGTTACCGGACCAGAAGGAGCTAATTTTTCCTTGGTAAATAACAGAAGAGCCACCAGCGCCATGACCAGAATCAAAAAGGCGACTATCGTTATCACAATTGTTCCAACTGTTGTTGTAGCTGCTATCATTACTACTTATTTAAAGCATCGTTATAGGAAATAACCACTTCCTCTTTCTTCTTTTTTGAATCGGCTTCAGAAGTGGATACTTCTGACTCCTCTACCTCTGTATCTCGTACGGCAGTTTCCGGAACCGGACTGTCCGCCCCTTCATCTCCTCCGGTGAGCATCCCTCCAAAACTCTGAAAGCCAATACCCATAAGGCCGGTGATAATAAACGTAATACCCAGACCTCTGAGCGGGGCCGGTACATTGGAATACCGGATTTTCTCCCGGATCGCGGCAATAGCCAAAATGGCCAGAAACCAACCGATTCCCGAACTGATCCCATAATTAAAAGCCAGCGCCAGGGAGGGAATTTCCCGGGCCTGCATAAACAGGGACCCACCTAAAATCGCACAGTTCACAGCGATCAGGGGCAGAAAGATTCCCAGGGAATTGTACAGGGCAGGTGAAAATTTTTCCACTACAATCTCCACCAGTTGCACCATGGTGGCAATGGTAGCGATAAACATGATAAAGGAAAGAAAGCTCAGGTCGTAATCGGCATACTCAGGGCCGAGCCAGACAAGTGCCCCTTCCTGAAGGATGTACTGATCCAAAAGCCAGTTGAGTGGGACGGTCACCCCAAGGACAAAAATAACTGCCGCCCCCAGGCCCACAGCTGTGGTGACCTTCTTGGAAACAGCCAGATAAGAGCACATTCCCAGAAATACGGCGAAAACCATATTATCAATAAAGATCGACTTAAAAAATAATTCAAGATGTTCCAGCATAACGTAAAGCTTCAGTTCAATCTGCTATTAGTTCTCTTCAATAAGGGCCGTATTACGCGACCGCTGCACCCAGATGATAATCCCAACCACAATTAGCGCTGCAGGAGGAAGAATCATAAAGCCGTTGTTTTCATATCCGATGGAGTACAAACCGGTTTTCGCGATCGGATCTCCAAGGACGGGATATCCAAAAAGCGTTCCGGAACCCAGGAGTTCTCTGAAGAAGCCCACAATGATTAGAATAACTCCATATCCCAGGGCATTCCCAATCCCATCGAGGAAGGATCTCCAGGGTCCGTTCCCAAGGGCAAAGGCCTCAAACCGGCCCATGATGATACAGTTGGTAATAATCAGTCCGACGAATACGGCCAGGGTCTTGCTCAGCTCATAGGCGAAAGCCTTCAGTACCTGATCCACGACAATCACCAGGGCGGCAATGACCACCAGCTGTACGATTATCCGAATCTTTGAGGGGATGATATTCCGCATCAGGGAGATCACCACGTTGCCGACACCCAGGACAAAAACGACCGAAATCGCCATCACTACGGAGGCTTTAAGTTCAGCGGTAATCGCCAGGGCAGAACAGATTCCGAGTACCTGAATGGTAATCGGGTTATTGTCCGCCAGGGGATCTATTATAAGGTTTGCATCTTTTTTAGTCAGCAGTGCCATATCAGTTGGATCTTACAGATTCTAAATAGTCTTTGTACAGGTTCAGGCTTTCGGAAATCATAGCGGTCACCCCATTTCCGGTAATGGTGGCTCCCGCAAGGGCATCCACAGCATTGTCTTCCTTATCTGTATTGGCCGGGTCGTTGTTTCCCTTGATCACCTTAATCCCTACCAGACGGCCGTCCTCCATAATGGATTCTCCTTCAAAATCGTCCATAAAGAACCGCTCCTTTATATTGGCCCCAAGGCCCGGTGTTTCAGCTTTGTGGTCGAAATAGACCCCCTGAACTATCATATCTTCATCCAGGGCAATAAAGCCCCAGATCGCATCCCATAAACCTTTGCCGTACATGGGCAGGATATAAAACTTCTTGCCTTCCTTCTCCCCAATGTAAACAGGCAACTTAAAGGGCTGTCCCTTTTTGCGGGCTGCCAATTGCTTTTTCATATCGATGAGGTACGCCTGGTCATCCTGGGTAATCTGATCCCCGCTGATGACGAGTTGCTCCTTGATGTAGGAAGTAAAAACCTCCTCTACGCGGTCTGTGGAAATAAAACTCACCGACCCGGTGCCTTCATTATCATTCACGCCCATGGCGTAAAGGATATTCTGCTGCTTTTCGAAGCGCTCGTTTTCCTTGATAAAGGGTTTGAGTCCTGAAGCCAGGTAGGCCAGAATAGACCCCACAACCACTACCATGAGGGCAGCAAAGAGAACAGTGTATAAATTCTTTTCCGTATTGATTGCCATAGCTAAACGGTTTCTGCTTTTAGTTCTTCGGCCTTGCCATCCGTTGTCCGGGGATAGATCGTAGCCGTTTTAAGTCGGTTGAGCCTCCTCTTCACATTCCCCCGGACCACATAATGGTCAATGGTGGGTGCAAATACATTCATCAGTAAAATGGCCAGGAAAACCCCTTCAGGATAGGCCGGGTTAAACACACGGATCATAACAGATAGAAATCCGATGAGAAAACCGTAAATCCATTTCCCCTTTTGGGTCTGAGAACCCGTTACAGGGTCTGTTGCCATATAGACAATTCCAAAAGCGAGGCCCCCTACGATAAGGTGTTTCCAAAATTCAAAGTTCATCAGGCTGTAAAAGGAACTGTTCGCTCCAATCCATCCCATGTCTACAATTCCGTTAAAAATGAGCCCCATCACCAGGGATCCGATCACAGCACTGACCATGATGCGCCAACTCGCAATTTTGCTGAAGATCAGAAAGAGTCCGCCCAACAGAATCAGGAATGCAGACGTTTCCCCTACCGATCCGGGGATAAACCCGAAAAACATATCTGAAACACTATAGTCATACGCGTTGTTTTGCGCCAGGGATCCGAGGATGGTTTCACCTGAAATCGCATCCGGGGTCCCGGTGCGTTCCACGGCTCCGTGTACCCAAACCTTATCGCCACTCATCCATGTCGGGTAGGCGAAAAACAGGAAGGCCCGTATCGTGAGGGCCGGATTGAGAATATTCATCCCGGTACCTCCGAAAACTTCCTTTCCGATAACCACCCCAAAAACCACAGCCACTGCGAGCATCCACAGGGGGGTGTCCACAGGAATGATCAGGGGAACGAGCATCCCGGTAACCAGATACCCTTCCTCAACTTCATGCCCTTTGATGATGGCAAAAATAAATTCGACCCCCAACCCGATCGCATAAGAAATGATAACCAGGGGCATGACGAGTGTAAACCCGAGCCAGAAATTCTCCCACGTCAGAAAATTATCCATGAGGGAAAGCACTCTGGGCGCTCCACTGGCTGCATCAATCGCCGCATAATGCTGGTACCCCGTATTGAAAAACGAGAAAAGCAGCACGGGAATCAAAGCCAAAATCACCATATTCATGGTGCGCTTTAAATCATCGGCAGACCGAATATGCCCGCCACTATGCGTGGTTTCATCCGGGGTAAAGAGAAAGGTATGCAAAGCACTGAATGCCGGCGCCATTTTATTCCCTCTCAGGCGATGCTTGATAATGTGTAACCTTTTTTTGATGGTAAGTCTCTTGTCACTCATAATCTTATCCTATTTCTTTTTGAAGATAATCCAGACCTTCCCGAATGATCTCCTGATGCGGTTGTTTGGATATACATACGAATTCTGTAAGCGAAAAATCCTCTGGGATCACCTCGTATAATCCGAGCTGTTCCATTTCATCAAGATCCTTGTACATACAGGCTTTGAGTAGTTGTAACGGATAAATATCCATTGGGAAAACCTCTTCGTAAAGGCCTGTAACCACAAAAGCCCGGTGCTCCCCATTGGTATTGGTGTCCAAATTGTATTTCTTGTTGGGCTGCATCCATGAAAAAGTCAGGGATCGCGTCGAGGAGATCTTATCGAAGACCGGCTTGGTCCAGCCAAAGAATTCATAATCGTCTCCTTCCGGAATAACTGAGACGCAGTTGTTATAAAAACCCAGGTGCCCATCAGGCCTAGATTTACTTCCCGTGAGCACATCTCCGTTGATAACCCGGAAGTCTTTCTGATTTACGCCACTCGCGTAGAGCAGGGTCGAAATCTCCGCTCCGATTTTGGTCGTGTAGTATTTTGGCTTTTTCACGCAGGAACCCGCCAGGGCCACAATACGCTCCGGATTGAATTTTCCGGTCAGGAAAGCTTCTCCAATGATAACCATGTCCTGAGGCGATAAAGTCCAGATGCGTTCACCTTTGTTGATAGGATCAATTTTGTTGATCAGGGTACCCACAAGCCCGGCGGGGTGCGGCCCGCTGACCGTATGACGTTCAAACCCCGTCAACTGGGCAAAAGGAGAATTTTCACCCTTTCCGATGCCCACGTGAATTTTTCCAGGGGTCAATTTCGCCAGACCATCAATCGCGGCCTGCAGTTCCTTTTCCCTGCCCGAGAGGGTGTAATTAATATCTGCAGCCAGAGGTGCGGTCGCGTATGCCGAAATGAAAATAGACTTTGGCACTTCCTCCGGATGTGCAATGATGTCGTAGGGACGCTGTTTGATAAAGGGCCAGCAACCCGATTCCAGCAAAAACGCCCGGATATCGGCATCTGAGGCCTTACTGATATCCAGGGGCGGGTGCTCAAGGGCAGTCTGCTGCTTGTCCGCGAGGATTTTCAGATTCAGAATTTTTCGCCTTGCACCGCGTTCAATTTCCACCAGTTCTCCACTGACCGGGGAAACGAATTTCATCGCCGGATAGTTCTTGTTAAAAAAAATAGGTTCTCCTGCTTTTACCTCAGCCCCTTCTTTGAGGAGCATTTTGGGTGTCAGGCCGTGAAAATCTGCGAGATGAATATTATAAACATTGCTGGCTACCGCTTTGGAAGTTGTGGCTTCAGCGACTCCTACCAGATTGATATTCAATCCTTTTTTAATCCTGATATCCGTGGGCATATGCTTCGAAACCTTTGGTTAAAATGAAGGCCCAAAAATAGCACTTAAAAGAAAGTTTTCATAATTATTACCCCATTTTTTGGGCGGTATAACGAAGGGAATTCACGGGGGTCTCATTTTGTTTACCTTTGTTCGTCAAAAAGGCGCTTAATGCATTTGAAGCTTAAACATCTTCCCATATTTTTATGGAGTTTATACGCACTCCCCCAGGTTCAGCTTGAGGCAGTTGCGCCTGAAAACATTAAATCCATCACATTTAAAGGGCCCACTGAAGATCAGTTTCCCATCATCCAACTCGGAGACCCGATTCGCCTCGAATTCGATGACCTTTCGGCCAGCGAACAGGATTATTACTACCGTATTGTGCACTGCGATTACGACTGGACTCCCTCTGAGCTCCTGAAATCCCAATATTTGAAGGGCACGGATAACCAGCGGATCATCACTTATGAAAACAGTTATACCACCCTTCAACCCTATTCAAATTACCGGCTGACGTTGCCAAATTCCCAGGTGGGATTCAAGGTCAGTGGCAACTATGTACTGGAAATCTACAATGCAGATGATGAACTGCAATTCTCCCGGCGGTTTGTCATTTTCAGAGATTTAGTCCAGGTGGGGGCAACGATTAAACGCTCGCGGGATTTTAAGTTTATCGGGAAGAAACAGTCCGTTCAATTCACCATTAATCCATCGGGTATCCAGCTGATTAACCCCAAGAAAGAGGTTAAAGTGGTACTCCTTCAGAATTATCACTGGCCAACTGCCCGTTTTAACATCCCCCCCCAGTTCACCATCGGCAATGAGCTCATTTACCGGTACGATCAGGAAACCGCCTTTTATGGCGGGAATGAATATCTGAACTTCGATTCCAGCGATCTGCGCGCACCTACCGCTATGATTTCCAGCATCAGCATGGAAGATCTATACCACCATTACCTTTTCACAAATCGATACCGGTATGACCTGGAATACACCTATTTTCCGGATATCAACGGCGATTTTGTGATTCGCACCCTCCAGGGCCGGGACAGTTCCCGGGAAGCGGAGTACACCTGGGTGCATTTCAGCCTGCCGTATAGTGAAATGCTCGGCCTGGACGAGGTGTATATTTTTGGGAAATTCAACAACTACGCCCTGGAAAACCTCAACCGCATGCAGTATAATGAGGCCAATGGAAAACTGGAGGCAAAACTCCTTTTAAAACAGGGGTTTTACAACTTTAAGTACGCCATTCGAAGAGCTGACGATACGGTGGAACTCAACTCGGTGTCGGGCAGTTTTGACTACGCGGAAAACACCTATACCATCCTTGTATATTACAGGGATTTCGGGGATATTTACGATAGTGTTATCGGTATTGGAACGGCAAATTCCAGCACCATCAGTAATTGAAAAAAGGCATTCGGCCATGGAAACCAAACCGGTTAAAAAAGGGGGTAGATTCCCGCTCAAATTCAGAGGGACGGAGTGTCTGAATTGCGGCCATCCGCTCGAGCTTTCAGACCGGTATTGTCCGTATTGCTCCCAGGCCAACAGCACCAAACACCTCAGCGTCAAGGATTTTTTTGAAGAATTCCTTGCCGAGATCGTCAATCTGGACACCCGACTTTTTCGTACCCTCTATACCATGGTATGGCATCCTGGAAAAATTAGCCTCGATTTTATCAGCGGCAAGCGTAAATCCTATGCCAATCCGTTTCGGCTGCTGCTCAGTGTTGCAATCATCTACTTTCTGATGCTCACCTTTAGTGCAGATTTTGACCGCTTTGACCGCCAAGGCAGGAGCGCTTCCGACAATGTGGATCAGGTCCTTAACTGGGACCTGAATTTTGACACAGACGATCCGGATCAGCAAAGTGCCGTTGCAGCGCTGGACACCCTTGACTTAAAAGGCCTGAAAAACCTGAAGAATCTGGACAGCCTGGGCATTAAAGGGTTGGACAGCGTGGATGTTAAAGAATTGGACAATTTGGGGCTGACGGGAATAGACAGCCTGGGATTAACGGGATCGCTGAAGGCAAAAAAGCAAAACCGGGACTCCCTTATCCTCGCCGATCCCCGGGGATATCTGGAAAAAATAGATGAAAAAAGCTGGTTATCCAGCACCCTGAAACGCGCTGCCTTTTTCGTAACACTGATTAACCAGGACAGTGTTTACACCTTTGAGGAGGCTGCCGAAAAATATAAACTGGAAAACAGCTCAGAGAACCAGCTCGCCTTCGGGATTGCAGACAGCTACGACCATCTGAACAGACAGCCGGGGACCTTTCTTAAAGAATTTATTTCGACTGTGCCCTTTGCCATATTTTTCTTCCTGCCCCTTTTTACCATTTTCCTTTGGCTCTTTTACATCAGGAAAAAATACAATTTAACGATAATCAGTAGGGAATTTTGAAAAAAATGGTCGTTTAGAATCAATTTTTTAAAGAATATTTGTGTCAAAATTCCCATCAATTTTGATTCATTTTAGGAATTGTGAGATTGGAAAAATGGATAAATGTAATAAATTCCGGGCTCTATTGAGCATAATAATTATATAATTAGATAATTCACAGAGTAAGATCCGATCCTTTTCTGAATTAATGAAATTGATAAGAAAATGTTTTAAATCACAGCTTCCTGTATTGTCTTTGAAATCCTATCAAACAATCGGGATCGTAAGTTTTTAGCCATGCGCCGACATTTTCTCAAAACTATAAATGCACTCGAACCCCGTTCTAAGGATCGCCCATTTCAAGAACCATTTTTTCGGGACGGAATCAAATCAAGGACCGAATTAACGGTTCAAAACTAATATCAGTTGTCCTAAATAGAAATCCAAATGTGTTCTTCTGTGCATTAGAAAGAGTTGTGTGAAATATGTAACGTGGATGGCTAAACACTTGTGGTTCGAGTCGCCATTTATTTATTTACGAGCTTCATTGAACCACACATTTGAAATTATTTCAAAACGAATGGTATTGTTATCCTCCGTAAAAACAACAGATTCATCTTCATTCCAAGCCACAATTATATTCAAACTCTATAGTTTTCATGCCTATGTTAGCTACAGTAATTATAACTATCCATCACCATCGGCTCGATGAATCAATTAAGATATAAAGCATCTTTTCAATTTTAAAGGTGCAAGGCAAATCTGGGTTTCTCACGAATTCTGACTAATAAGAACAGGATTTAAATTGTGTTTTCGGAACTGGCGT
>CAKZOC010000148.1 GCA_937136025.1 uncultured Bacteroidota bacterium | reverse complement strand
ATTTCGTCCAACATGCCATCCGGGGTGTATTCCGGTTGCGGATAGCCCATGCGGTTCATGACGTCCACAATGATTTGTCCGTCTGGTTTGCTTCCCGATATGGGTTCGACCACCTGGCGGACGGCCTGCACCCGTCTTTCCCCGTTGGTAAACGTGCCGCTCTTTTCCAAAAACGAAGCCCCGGGTAAAATAACATCGGCGTATTTGGCGGTCTCAGTCATAAAGAGTTCCTGTACGATCACTAATTCGGTGGCTTCAAGGGCGCGAATCACTTTCTGAGTATTGGGATCTGTCTGTACGACGTCCTCTCCGATAATCCAAATCGCTTTCAAATCTCCATCAAGGGCAGCCTGAAACATCTCCGGGATTTTGTATCCGATATGCATAGGCAGCTCACTGCCATAAAATTCGTTGTAGCGCTGGTTCACCTCCGGTTTTGTGACATCGAGATATCCTGCACCCTGATGCGGCTGCACCCCCATATCTGCACTCCCCTGTACATTGTTCTGTCCGCGTAAGGGGTTTACCCCAACCCCTCTGCGACCAATATTCCCGGTAAGCATGGCCAGGTCGGCAATCTGCATGACGGTAAAGGTTCCCTGAGAGTGTTCCGTAACGCCCAGTCCGTGAAAGGACATGGCATTGGGGGCAGTGGCATAGGCTATTGCCGCGGCTCGAACTTCGTCCCTCGGAACTCCGCTCACCGCCTCGAGTTTGTCAATGTCTATTGCCAGAAGTTCTTCAATAAAGTCAGCATACCCTTCGGTGCGTCTCCCCACAAAGTCCATATCGACCAGGTCTTCCTGAATGATGTAATACATCATCATATTGAGCACAGCCACATTGGTGCCGGGACGCAGGGCCAGATGATGCGTGGCATATCGCGCCAATTCGGTTCGCCGCGGATCGATAACAATGGAAACATTATCCGATTTCATGGCGAATTGTTTGAGTTTAGCGCCGGTAACCGGGTGGGCATCGGTTGGGTTCGCCCCGATCACCATAATACAATTCGTGTCTTTTAAATCGTCTATGGAATTGGTGGCCGCTCCGGTTCCGAAAGTCCGTTGCATGCCCAGGGCAGTGGGCGAATGACAGACCCGGGCACAGCCATCGATATTGTTCGTCTGTATCACGGCCCTGAAGAATTTCTGCATGAGGTAATTCTCCTCGTTGGTGCAGCGGGAAGATGAAATACCCGCCATGCTGTCCGGGCCAAATGTTTCCTTATAGTACTTAAACTTATCGGTAATGTAGTCGTACACCTCTTCCCAGCTCACCTTTTCAAAGACCCCATCCCGCTTGATCATAGGGGAATCCAGGCGTTCGGGATGATCGTAAAATTTAAAGGCGAACCTGCCTTTCAGACAGGTATGTCCCTGATTGACTTCTGCGTCATAGGGAGCTGTAATGGCGAGGATTTCACCATTGGTAGTCGCCACATCCAGATTGCAACCCACACCACAATAGGTGCAAACCGTCCGGGTACTTTCAGTGGCCTGAACAGATTTCGACTGGAAAATATCGGAAATGGCGGAAGTAGGACACGCCTGGGAACAGGCGCCACAACTCACACAATCCGAATCCATAAAGCTTTGATCGAGGCCTTTGATAATATGGGCATCGAAGCCCCGGCCCGCCATGCTAAGCACAAATTCACCCTGTACTTCATCGCAGGCGCGCACACACCGATAGCAATTGATACACTTACTCAGATCGGAGGTCATATACGGATGGCTGAGATCTTTGGTTTTATGGAGGTGGTTCTCCCCTTCCGGATACCTGACCTGGCGAATACCTACCTGGGCGGCCACTGTTTGCAATTCGCAATTCCCGTTTACCTCACAGGTAAGGCAATCCAGGGGATGGTCCGTAAGAACGAGTTCGATAATATTCTTCCGGAGTTTCTGAACACTGGGCGTACTGGTATAAATGTACTGGCCTTCGGCCACAGGAGTATGGCAGGACGCCATTGTTTTCATCGGACCGTTCTTCTCCAGGGCCACTTCAACACTACAGACCCGACAGGCTCCAAAAGGATCGAGATTCGGGGCGTCGCACAGGGTGGGAACCAGACTGGTATCTGCTTCCCGACGAATAAAAGAGAGCAGGGTTTCTCCCGGAGTAATCGGATGGGCTACGTCATTGATAAAGGCTGTCTTCATGGCTCGCACTTAGTTGAAATACGCTTTTAATTCAGAATCGAAATACTGTAAAATATTCTGTATGGGAAGAGGTATACCTCCCCCGTGGGCACAGAGAGATCCTTCCTTCAGGGTTGTCAAAAGGTCGCTAAAAAGGGTTCTGTCAATCGTATACGACCCCTCGATCGCCTGGGTGGCCATTTCGTGTCCCCGCTTGGTTCCCAGTCGACAGGGGAAGCACTTTCCGCAACTCTCATAGGCTGCAAAATCGAATAAGTGCTGGATGTATCGAATCATGGGATAGTCTTCGGGGATGCTGACCACCGAGGCGTGACCCAATAAAAATCCACCTGCGGCAAAGGACTCAAAATCCAGGGTGAGCTCACTCAGCTTATCTACAGGGACCACCCCACCAAGAGGCCCGCCGATCTGAAGGGCTTTTACCGGGGCTTTAAAGCCCCCGCCCAGATCCTCCACAATCGTGCTCATAGGCGTGCCCATAACCACTTCATAAAGTCCGGGTCGGTTAAAAAAACTATCGAGACAAACCAGCTTGGTGCCTGAAGATCTTTCGGTGCCAATACCCTTCCACGCAGCTCCACCCTCACGTATTATAAAGTGCAGGGCCGCCAGGGTCTCCACATTATTTACCACTGTGGGTTTGTTGAAGAGTCCCCTTTGGGCAGGATAAGGTGGGCGCACCCGAATCTCCGGGCGCTGCCCTTCAATAGAATTAATAAGGGCCGTTTCCTCTCCGCAGATATAGGAGCCCTGCGCCTGAATAATCTTGAATTCAAAATCAAAGCCGCTCCCCAGGATATTCTTCCCGGCCAACCCCTTTTGGTTTAGCGCTTCTATAGCCTTCTGAATAACCTCAACCGCCTCGGGATATTCCGCCCGGATGTACAGGATGCCGTGATGTGCTCCGGTGATATACCCGCTGACCAGCATTCCGAATAAAACGGCATGCGGTTGATGTTCCAGCAGATACCGGTCCGAATAGGCTCCGGGATCCCCCTCATCCGCATTGCAGATGATAAATTTTACAGCGCTTTCTGCCTTTTTGCAAAACTCAAGTTTCAGGCCCATCGGAAATCCGGCGCCTCCCCGACCGCGCAGATTGGAGGTTTTAACCTCTTCTAAAACCGCCGTTGGGTCCATAGTTAACACCGTTCGCCAGGGGTCATAAAAGGCTTCAACAGTGCTGAAATCCCGGGTCAGGATCGCTTGTTGGGATGCCTCCACATGATAGGTGTCCGGATGGTTGGAGTGCACATCCTTAATAATATCCTTGAGATCCCGGATCGCCTGTCCGGAATAATTCCGGCCTTTAAAATGGAAAGCGGCATTTTCATGACACCGACCCAGGCAGGTCATATGCCCGATTTCTTCCGGCCTGAATGCTCTCCCGAGTTGTTCAATCACTTCCGGCTGGGTACCTGCACATTCACAAGCCGTTCCGTTGCATACATAAACCTGCTTCCCCTTATTGTCCGGTTTTAAGAAGTCATAAAAAGAGGCTGTCCCGAAAGCATTCGCTTTGCCGACGAGAAAATCATCAGCCAACAGGGCAAGTTCATCTGCATCCGGGGTGCCACTGGGCCTGGCAAGATTTCCCAGGGCATCAAAAAAATTGGAATCCAGACCTTTCCTGCCTAGGAGTTCGCTTAAGTTTTCAGACATACTTCAGGGTGCTTTATGATTCAGTGTATGGATTCTTGTATTGTTCACGCGATGTGGATTCGAATAACAGGTGGCCCGCCCATCTCTGCAAAATCCCAGCAAAGTGATACCAAATTCTTTAGCGTAATCCACTGCCAAAGAAGAGGGCGCCGATACGGCCGCCAAAAAAGGGATACCTGCTCTGAAAGCCTTTATAGTAATTTCATAGGAAATGCGCCCGCTAACAGTCATCACTTTGGCCTGATCCAGGCGCCCTTCGAGCAGCAATTGGCCCACCGCTTTGTCTACGGCATTATGACGGCCAATATCTTCCCGGGCGACGATAAGCCTTCCCTCACGATCAAAAAGGGCCGCCGCATGTGTTCCGCCGGATTCCATAAAATCATGCTGATGTCGGTTCATCTGCTCAAACATCTCTGAAAACCGCTCGGCCGAAAAACTGAGATCCGATGCAATAGCCGATCCAAAGTCCTGATCCCCCAATTCGGTTTTGCCGCAAATACCACAAGAGGAAACGGATAACAGGCTCCGGCTATTCGCATAGCCGTCTCCTAAATACTGTACGGGAATGTTGAGGGCCGCCACGGCCACAATCCCATCTTCCTTTTCCATGTGTAACTGAACCTCAGGATGAAAGTCAGGCGAATTAATAATATCCTCACTGTGCAGCATGCCCCGGACGAGTTCCCGGTCTGCTCCCGGAGTCCGCATGGAAAGGGTAAAAGGTTTCCCGTTGATCGCAATCTGAAGCGCCTCTTCTACGGTAAGCGCATCCGACACAGGTTCAACAACCTGCAGATCGAATTTTTTCCCTTCATAGCTTCGCGTCGCCATCCCCAGAATCTTTTTTAGATCCCATCAAAAATGGATCAATCATTACTAAATATACTCGTTTTTTGCCAATCGGACGTTCCTCATTCCGGAGCCCTGAACCAGGAGGCGTATTTGACATAACTCGCGGCAATGCGCTCCACTTCGCCCCGGCTTAACTCCGGGCTTATTTCCTTAATCTTTCGGGCCGGGGTCCCTGCAAAGACAGAACCCTCCGGAACAATCGTGCCTTTGGTCAGAACGGCGCCTGCGGCTATAATGCTATTGCTCCCCACCACGCAGTGATCCATGATAATGCTTCCCATGCCCACCAATACATTGTCTTTAAGGGTGCAGCCATGTACGATGGCGTTATGGGCAATAGAAACATTATTGCCAATCTCCGTGGGTGCCTTTTTATAGGTGCAATGAATAATCGCGCCATCCTGTACATTGACCCGGTTTCCCATTTTTATATAATGAACATCCCCGCGGATTACTGCATTATACCAGATACTGCATTCATCTCCCATGACGACATCCCCAACCACCGTAGCGTTCTCCGCGATAAAACAGTCCTTCCCAAAAACAGGGGATTTTCCAAGTACTTCCCGTATAACCGGCATAAGTTTTTTTTAGTTTTCTAAAAATAAGGGAAACTCTGGCCTCTTTCCAAAAAAAGAAAGGGCCTTGAAGCCCTTAGAAACCAGATTTGGTTGCACAGCATTAATAATTTACAGCCGGACACTTACAATCGTAGCGTTTGGCTGCAAGCTGTCCAAAGTCGTATCCGAGGGTGATCTGATGAAAACCGCCGTTATCCAGGCGGATATCTCCCGACTGATAGGAATAATTATAGCCGACCATAAAGCTCCCCACATTGACGCCTACCAAAGGCGTAAGAAGCTGGAGTCGCTGCTCCCCGGAAGATCCGTCGACCAGAAACTGGGCCCCACTGAAACTGCGGCGATAAGAAAGGCCTGCCCACACCGTTCCCCATTCCATTTGACGGTAGACCTTCGCATTGAGATCTACGGATCGCTCCTCTGTGAATTCAGCAATTTGCAGCAATACCGAAGGCTCAAATTGCCAGTTGCCCCGGTCAAAAACGTAACCGACGGAGAATAAATAGCGCCTGAGATTATCAAATTCAATGGCCGTATATAAATCCCGTCCGCTCCCCAAGAGGTTCAAAACACTGAAATGGGCATAAAACTCAAGGTAACTGTAGGACGCCCCAAAATCCACATTAAAATAACCCACGCTGTTTCGCCCCCCCGTTATAATAGGGTCAGCGATGATGGAGCGGAATTCGGTTTCGTCCAAACTGCTTTGGATAAAGCCCGCACTGAGTCCAAAAGAGAGCTGATTGAGCACTCTGTAATCCGAACCAAATGGCAGGTGATGGGCGTAAGTAAGCTTGAGTCCGGTTTGCGAATGGTACCCGTTGGCATCATTAAAAACAATCGCCCCCACTCCGCTCCGGGAATCGGGTATCCTGTAATGAAAATTAAGGGTTTGCAGGTTTGGGGCTTCATCTACGCTGAACCATTGCTGACGGGCTGTCAATCGCACCTTGCCCCCTTCTCCGATTCCCGCCATGGACGGATACACCAGATAGTAATTATCCATCAGGTAATCAAAGTATACCGGGATGCCCTCCTGAGCGCGCAACGCCCCGGATCCAGAAGCCAACAGGGCCAGGATCAAAAACAAAAAACGTTTGATTGAAGGAAGACGAAAAATCAGCTCGAGCAGGTTTTGATATAGGTTATAACGGTACTAAAAGCACCTTAGTATGTTCAGGGATCCGGTGAAAATAGTTTATTTTTGGGCAAAATTCTGGCTATGGAAGAGTACGTCATTACAGTTCGGGAAACCAATCACCCGGCCATCCTCAAATTTGAGGCCAACCAACCCCTTGTGCATCAGGGGAATTACGAGTTTAAAAATATAGATGATGCCAAGGATTCGCCCCTGGCGCAGCAGTTGTTCCACCTGCCTTTTATCAAGACGGTATACGTCTCGGGAGATTTTATAGCCCTGGAGCGATTTGACATCGTCTCCTGGGAGGATGTACGGGACGCTGTGGCCCAGCAACTGGTCGAATACCTCAATGAAGGAGGGGTCGTCGTCCGCGAAGGTAAAAAACAACCCCGGGAAGCGGTTACGGTGTATGCCGAAGTCACTCCAAACCCGGCAGTGATGAAATTTGTAGCCAATAAAAAACTGGTTCCGGCTGTCTTTGAATTTAAAAACATAGATGAAGCTAAAGATTCACCCCTGGCCCGGAAGCTTTTTGAATTGCCCTTTGTCAAAGAAGTATTTATGGATCTGAATTACATTTCGGTTTCTAAATACGATGTGGCTGACTGGAATGAGGTAACCATGGAGGTCCGGGAAATGATTCGCGACTTCCTGGCCGATGGAGGCCAGGTACTCGATCCGGGGGCTAAACCTGCGCAGAAGGGTGAAGACCCGGTTTCAATGGCCGCTAACCCCAATTTAGACGTTACTTCTCAGGAAATTATAAGCATCCTTGACGAATATGTCAAGCCTGCGGTGGCCAGCGATGGGGGAAATATTGTTTTTCAGTCGTATGACCCGGAGAGCAAGGAGGTACATGTCATTCTGCAGGGGGCCTGCAGCGGATGTCCTTCTTCTACCTTTACCCTTAAGAATGGGATACAGACTATGCTCCAGAATATGATGGGAGAACGAGTTGGTGAAGTGGTAGCAGTCAACGGCTAATAGACGCGATTCTGATTGTATTTTACTCTGAAATTTCGTATTTTACGGTAAATAAAAATCAGAAACACTATGTCAGTTTTAAAAGTTATTGAAATTCTCGGAAATTCCGAAAAAGGATGGGAAGATGCAGCTGCCCAGGCCGTTGCTCACGCCGCAAATTCTGTTTCACATATTCGTTCGGTCAATATCCAAAATCAGAGCGCTACGGTAAAAGACGGTAAAATTCACGAATACCGCGTTAATGTCAAAATCTCCTTTGAAGTCAAGTGATTGAGGACAAATCGGAATAAAAAGCGCCTGAAATGGGCGCTTTTTTTTGATCCCTTTCCGCACACTCCGGATATTGAACCAATCCCGATGACTATTTCCGGTCGGATTCTACACATTCATCCAGGAAATATGGGCTAAATCCCAACTAGGCAAAAGAATATATACGCAAAATTCCATCGCTACGTATTCGCGAGTACAGACCCTAAAATTACCTCTATGAGCTCAAAGGAACCCAATGCGCTGATTCACGAAAGCAGTCCATATCTACTCCAGCATGCGTATAACCCGGTACAGTGGGAAGGCTGGCATGATCTGACCCTGGATGCCGCCCAAAAATCGGGAAAATTAGTATTGATCAGCATCGGGTACGCCGCCTGCCACTGGTGCCACGTCATGGAACACGAGTGTTTTGAAGATCCCGAAGTCGCAGATGTGATGAATGCTCATTTTATCCCCATCAAAGTCGATCGGGAAGAACGACCCGATGTGGATCAGATCTATATGGATGCCCTGCAGATTATGAGTAGTAGCGGGGGGTGGCCTTTGAATATCGTCGCCTTACCCGATGGAAGGCCTTTCTGGGGAGCGACGTATGTCCCCAAAAAGGACTGGATACGGGTGTTGATGCAATTGGCCAAACTCTATCGGGAGGACCCTGAAAAAGTAATAGAATACGCCTCAGATCTTACTTCAGCCCTCGAAAGGATCAATCAGGTGACCGGGGAAGGTTCCCCCGATTCGGTTCCGAACTCAGAACATTTATCACAATGGGTACATTCCTGGAAAAAAGGTTTCGACCTCAGTTTCGGGGGAAGATTAGGTGCTCCAAAATTCATGACACCTGCCTTGTATGAATTTCTGATGCATTGGGGATTTCATACAAAAGATGCGGAGATAGAGGATCACGTCCGTACCACCCTGGAAGGGATGGCCTACGGGGGTATTTACGATCAGATCGGGGGTGGTTTTTCCAGATACTCGGTAGACCCGCGCTGGCATGTTCCGCATTTCGAGAAAATGCTCTATGACAATGGCCAGTTACTAAGCCTTTACGCCTCGGGTTACGCCCGTTTTGGCAACCCCGAATTCCGGCGAATCGTCACCCAGACGATGGGATTTATGCTTCGCGAACTGCGACATCCACAGGGCGGTTTTTACGCTTCCCTGGATGCCGATAGTCTTACGGGTGAAGGCGATCTGGAAGAAGGGGCCTATTACACCTGGAGGGAAGACGAACTCCGGACCATCCTTCAGGAGGACTTCGATTGGGTACAGGAGTACTACAACATAAATTCCTTCGGACATTGGGAAAACGGCAGGTATGTGCTGGTGCGCAAAATATCGGATACAGAGTTTGCCACAAAAATGGAATGGACCCCTGAGGTATTGTCCGGGAAAGTTTCGGGAATTCAAAAAATACTGATGAGTTTTCGGGAGCAAAAACCCCGGCCCCGACTGGACGACAAGTTGATCACTTCCTGGAATGGTTTAGCCCTGTCCGGCTTATGTGACGCTTACAGGTATTGCCAACTCCCTGAAGCCCTGGTTGAAGCTAAGGAATTGGCTGCCTTTATTGAAACTACCCTGAGCACAACAGACGGTGGCCTGCTACACTCCTACAAGGCCGGAGGAAACCCGGTAAACGGATACCTGGAGGATTATGCCTCCGTCATTCAGGGGTACATCAAATTGTATTCCATCACCCGGGATTCATCCTGGATGGACCGGGCATTGCGCCTTACCAAACACACCCTGGAATACTTTTCATCTCCCAACAAAGCCTTGCTCTACTTCAGCTCCAGCCAGGACCGGGCCCTGATCCGCAGGACAGTAGAGGTCAATGACAGTGTAATCCCGTCCTCCAATTCCACCATGGCTAAAAATCTCTTTCTTTTGGGCGCCTTCTTTGCAGAACCCTCCTTTACGGAACGAGCGACTGCCATGATCGCTGCTCTTCGGGATACGATGGAGCAGTATCCCGGGCAATACAGCAACTGGATGCATCTGGCTTTATGGCTGCAAGAACCCTTTTATGAAGTGGTCGTCACCGGACCGGAAGCTTATAGAACCCTTGACAAACTTCAGATGCACTACCTTCCTCATACCCTCCTCGCGGCTTCACAGAACCCATTGCCTCATCCCTTATTCGCCCACAGGGATCACAAAACAGATACACGTATCTTCCTTTGTCGTCAGGGCACCTGCCTTCAGCCGCTAACCAAAATAGAGGAGGCCCTTGAAGCACTTCGTCCTGGGTGATATTCGGTGATTATCGCTATATTTTTCGATGAGAATTTAGTAATTTCGCCCTCTTAAATGAGCGCTCTAATTATTTGATAAGGTTATGGAAAAACTAAGCGGATATCAGGAATTTCTCTCGAAGGCGATGGACTGGGTTTGGGAATTTATGCCCAATTTTATTACTGCAGTCATTACCCTTTTCGTGGGGATGTGGGTCATTAAAATGATAAGCAGGCTTGTCAAAAGGTTCTTCGACCGGGCGGACTACGACCCTACCCTGGAAACCTTTATCGAGAGCCTGATCAAGGCTGTCCTGAAGATTCTTCTCTTTGTCCTGGTGGTCACCCAACTCGGGGTTCAGTCCTCTTCCCTGGTCGCCATTGTGGGGGCCGCAGGTCTGGCTATAGGCCTTGCCCTTCAGGGTTCACTTTCAAACTTCGCCGGTGGGGTCCTGATCCTTCTCTTTAAGCCTTTTAAAGTCGGGGATTTTATTTCCGCCCAGGGCGTGGACGGCACCGTCAAAGAAATCTCAATTTTCACCACAAAAATCAACACCTTCGGAAATCAGGTTGCCATCGTTCCCAACGGACAGCTTTCCAACAACACTATTGTCAACTTCAACTCAGAATCCACCCGGCGGGATAAAATCGATGTGGGGATAGGCTATAGCTCAGACATCAAGAAAGCCAAGGAAGTCCTTTTGGAGATCTGCGCTGCAGACAAACGCATTCTTAAAACCCCTGCCCCTGAGGTCTATGTGGGCGAGCTTGCCGACAGCTCGGTCAATCTCACTCTCCGATTCTGGGCCCAAAATGCCGATTTCTGGGGGGCGCATTTTCATGTTATGGAAACTTTGAAAGAGCGCTTTGATGCGGAGGGTATTGAAATTCCATTCCCGCAGCGTGAGGTTCGAACCAAAACCACCGCCTGAGGGTCTACTGCTTTTTTTTCTGCAGGATAAAGTCTTTGAGGTAAAAGGGTTCAAAGTACGCCACATCTTCAAACATTCCTTTTTCAAAGCGGTCAGCGGCCAGCAGCCCCACTTCTTTGGATCCGGGCAGTATGTCTGTATGAAAGTTAAAATTGGGATGTGTAAGTACCTCACGGCATTTCTCCGCCCCGCTTCCCAAAAGATGTACCGGCCCCTGAGCGGTCCATTTTGAAAAGGAATCCGCTGAGATAATTTCGGCTCGTGTAGGTCCTATCGGGTTGTGGTCCGCATCAAAAACGGCTACATAGGCTTCCATCCGACGTGCATCCAGCATTGGGATCAGCACCCCTTCGGCATCTTTAAACTGATAAGCCATACTTTTTAAAGTCTCCACGGCAATCAGCGGAATACCCAGGGCAAAACAGAGGCCTTTGGCAGCTGCTACCCCAATACGCAGCCCAGTATAGGATCCGGGGCCTTTACTGACTGCTACCGCATCGAGGTCTGCCCACTGCAAACCGGCCTCACTCAGGGCCTCATCCATAAAGACATGCAGCAATTCCCCATGGGTGTACGCAGGAGAAGGATCCTCCTTAAGGACAAGCAATTCGCTTCCCTGGTACACACTGACAGAACAATTGGTGGAAGCCGTTTCCAGGCTCATAATTCGCGCCATAGGCTACAAAGATAACGACCTGACTGCTTTGAAGCCGGTCAGGTCGTAAAAAATGAGAATTTCAGTAAACAGAAGCCTAGTTCAATGTAAGGGGGAGTCCGAAGTAAAACTCGACCAGCTTAATTCTGAAGATGTAATCATATTTTGTCCGAATGACCTCTGCAGCTGCATTATCTACCCGGGCCTGTGCTACTCCAAAATCAAAGGCATTGAGCAATCCAACTTCGTAGCGTTCCTTTGCGTATTCATAGGAAAGCCGGCGGGCATCGAATGTTTTAACCGCTGCCTCGTAGTTCTTAGCGGAGTTTTTCACGTCCACATAAGCCCGGTTGACATCGGTCTCCAATGCCAGTTTATCCTGTTCAAATTGCAATTCGGCACGCTCCAGATCAATCTGCGATCTTTTCACAGAATTTCGCACATTCAGACCGTTAAAGATAGGCACATTAATTCGCGCCCCGTAAAAGATACCGTCGTTGAGCCACAGCTGATCGCCAAAACTCACATCATTACCCGTTAAAGGATCCCGGAATTGAGAGGAGTATCGCGTACTGTATTGAAAAAAAGCGCTGAGCGTAGGCATATAAGCTCCTTTTGCGATTTTCACATCCTTCTCTGCCAAGTCCACAAAAGCCTCAGACGCCTTTATATCATTCCGGAAAGTCAGTGCCTTTTCATAAATCTCCCGAGGGGAATTCAACAGCACATCCGATGGGGGCACGTTGTAATCCTCATCAGCAACGTCAAAGTTTACATAATCTGTTATCTGCAGCAACTGCGCAAGGGAAATTCGAGACAAAAGGACTTCATTTTCCCCATTGACGATCTGTTGCTCCTGAGAGGCTGCTGTAGCCTGAATTTCCAGCAAATCTCCCTTGGGTAAAACACCTTCCTCAACCTGCGCCTTTGTGCGCTCCAGGTCTTGCTCCGTAGCTTTAAAAAGGGCCCTTGACACCTTGAGTGTTTCCTTGTTGGAAAGGATCTGTAAATAGGCAAGGGCCACATTGAGACGAATATCGTCTTTCAGGTCATCCAGGCGATACTGGTTGGCCAGTTTGTTCATATCGGCCCTTCGTAAAGCGTTGTAATTTCTTAATCCGTCAAACAGGTTTACCGATGCGGTGGTATTCCCTGTCGCGGTCTGTATCGTCGTATTGGTGGGCTGATTGGTCGTAGGGTCGAAGGTAAGACCAGTGTTTCCCCCCGCCTGCAATTGGGCGTTCACATTAGGCAATAATCCACTTATTGCCTCTGATTTATCCAGTTCCGCATTTCTAAGGTCAAGTTCCGCCTGCTGTACACTCAGGTTATTCTCAACGGCATAGATGACGCATTCCTCCAGGGTCCACTTTTTCACCTGACCGGAAAGCATACTCAAACTGAGCAGGCAAAAAGCAGTGATGATTCGAAGTTTCATGATTCGTTTTTTGATAGTTACTATAATTGGTTATTCAGGATTGATGTCTCCTTATTCCGCGTCTTCTGTTTCAGCTTCCTCTTCCTCCTCACCTTTCTTTATAGGTTCGGTCTTGTTCCAGATTTTAATCTCATCCTCCATCTCCAGGCCGGATACGACCTCCACATTCACACCATCTGAAATCCCGATCTCAATTTCGCGCCTTTCAAATTGCTGATCGCCCGTTGCAATCTCCACATAGGGCTTGTCCGTTTCCCTGTCGAATTGTAACAGGGCTTCGGGGATGACCATGATATCCTCCTTTTTCTCCAGGGTCAGCGAAGCATTGGCACTATAACCGGCACGGATTAAAATGGAATCATTTACCGTAACATCTCCTTCGATTTTGAATTTTACGGCCCCTGATTCCTCAACGCCCTTGGGGGCGATAAACTTTAGCGTGGCGTCGAAGGTCTTATTATCAATAGCACCCAGGCTGATCTCCAGAGGCATTCCTACCTCGAGCTTCCCTACCTCCCCTTCATCGACCTGTCCTTCAAAAATCATTTTTCCAAGGTCTGCAATGGTCGCAACGGTCGTACCGTCATTAAAGTTATTGGCGAGAATCACCTGATCACCCACTTCTACGGGAATTTCCAGAATGGTCCCATAGACGGTCGCCAGAATATTGGTATTCGCGTTGGCAGCGCCACCGGCCGAACCTTTAAGAATAATCTGATAGTCCACCTTGGAGTTTTTCAACTCCTGTTCGGCCTGATCGTATTGCAACTGAAGGTCTACAAAATTCTGATTGGAAATCACCCCCCGATCGTAGAGTTTTTTGTTCCGGTCGTACTCGATCTTAATCGTATTTAAGGCAAGTTCCGCATTGCGAACGCGTCCCCGCGCCTGATTCAGGGCCTGCTCATTGGGAACGACGCGTATGGTAGCGATCAGATCTCCAATCTTTACATCGTCCCCTTCCTCTTTGAGGATTTTATCGATAATCCCGGTAATCTGAGGTTTGATTTCGATCTCCTCCTGGGGAATTACCTTTCCGGTAGCAACGGTTTTCCGCTCGATGGTAGAGGTAAAGGGCGTGGTAGTTTCATAACTAATCGCAGACTTGCTATTGGTCTTTATGAAATAGGTAGCAGCCCACAGGGCGCCGAGTACTAATATCCCTATCAATCCGTATTTGACAAACTTGTTCATTTCAGTAGTTGGTGTTAATAATTGTTTTCGATTCGGTTTTTATTCTTCGCGCAAAGCGTCAATAGGTTTTATGCTTACAGCCCGTTGGGCCGGAATTAATCCGATAAGGGTTCCTAATACAACCATGATCAGAAGGGCTCCGATGACCAGGGGTATGGGAACTGTGGGATTGGTATACGGGAAATCCGAATTGTCCTTGGTCATATTATTGATCAGGTTCAGTACTCCTGCCCCCAAAATGATCCCAATAATCCCGGCTATCAAGGTCAGGAATACAGACTCGAGTATGATCAGGGACCTCACCTCTGCGGGTGTCGCCCCCAATGCCCTGCGGATCCCGAGCTCTTTGGTACGCTCTTTTACCGAAATCAATAAGATATTCCCAATACCGATCACTCCGGCCAGAATGGTCGCCAAACCAACGATCAGGGATAGGAAGGTAATGCCTTTGGCGAAGCCGGTAATCCGGGCAAAAGCCTCTCCGAGGTTAAAGGATCCGATAGCGCGCTCATCATCGGGATGGATCTGATGGATGCGCTTCAAGGTCCGCTTGACATCTTTTTCAACCTGTATCACATCAGCATCATCGTAGGCGGCTATTGTAAAATACTGGGCATTGTCAGCAGTATTGTATAGTTTTCTAAAGGTGGCATAAGGCATTATAATATCGCCATCCGTTCCAAATGGGGTAGTTTGGCTGAATTTGGCCACGCCGATGACCTTAAAGTACACCCCGTCTATCCGGATATATTGCCCGATCGGGTCTTCATCTTTTTCAAAGAGTTCCTGCTGGGTACGTTCTCCGATGACCACCACCTTGCGCTGCTGGCTCATATCTTCTTCGTTGATAAAGCGTCCGTTATCAAAAATTTTCTGAGTAGCCATCTTGGCGATTTCCGGAAAATAGCCGTAAATCGGATAATTATTGGACTTCAGGTTGTTGACTACCTGAGCTCCTTCTCCTCCGAAAACGCCTTTCGTATTGACCGGAGCGATATACTGAATATCCGGAACGTTATTCCTGAGCGCCTCCGCATCGCCCACCTTAAGGCTGATACTTCTTCCGATTTTGTAACCGGCATAGGGAATACTGGTACGCTGGGACCAGGCGAACAAGCTGTTTTTGGCAACCGTCTCAAAGTTCCGTTCGAAACCATTGTCGAGACCTTTGGATGCCCCGGCCAGAGCGATATAGATAAAAATCCCCCACAATACCCCTATCACAGTAATGATCGTACGGGTCTTATTCTTTCCGATAGAACCGAAAATCTCCTGCCAGGTATTTTTATCAAATAAAAACTTCATTATTCGTTCCTTAGGGCCACGATGGGCTTAATTCTAGCTGCCCGGCGCGCAGGGATATAACCGGCGAGTGCACCGAAAAAAATGAGGATGACGGTTGCGAAAATTGCCACCCCCGTACTGATGTAAGGGCTGGTTATGAAATAATCATCTTTCAGGCGATCTCCGATCCACTTCAGGACTCCGATTCCGATAAGCATACCGATAAAGCCGGATACGGTAGTAATAAAAACAGACTCCAGTAAAATACTCCCGATGACGCGCTTGGGAGTGGCCCCAATAGCTTTTCGGATACCGATCTCTTTGGTCCGTTCCTTGACCACATACACCATGATATTGCTGATCCCGATAATCCCGGCGATGATAGTTCCAAAGGCTACAACGGAAACGATCATCTGCAGGACCCCTGCAAAATCCTGGTTTTGCTTTAAATTATCCGCCACATTGCGAATAAAAAACCCGTTCTGATCATCCGGACTGATGAACTTCTTATCCTTAAAAAAGAGTCTTAGGTTCTTTTCGAAAGCCATAGCTCCGGTATAGCCCAGTTCCGGTTTAAACTGTACCACGATCTGACCGATCTTATCGGTGTTCTTCTCAATAAGCTGCCGAGTCGTGTAGGGAATATAGATCTGGCGTTCTTCGTTATCGCCTCCATCGTCCTGGAATACCCCAACGACCTTAAAAACACTTCCTCCGATATCGATATACTTACCTATGGCGTTGCGCCCGTTAAAAAGATCGACTTCAACCAATCGTCCGATCACTGCATTTCGGGTCTTTTCATCTACGTCCCGCTGGTTGATATACCGCCCCTGCATGATGATGGTTTTCTCTGCAAACTGTTGCCCCCAGTCGACTCCAATAGTCGTATAATCGTTAGATTCTTCTTTATACGTCGTCGTGGCTGTCCTGAAGATTCTCGGGGAGATGTGCTCCACAAACATCGGGAAGGTTTCCTCGATATCGGTCAGGTCTGAATTGTCAAATTCAATATTCCGATTCGATTTATATCCTTTATAAGGCAGGGAGGTACGTCCCGGAAAAATATAGATCACATTGGTGGCGTCATCTCCGAAAAATTCATTAAAGGTGTTGACCAGGCCGTTACCCATCCCGAAGAGTGTGATAAAAATCAGGATGCCCAACGCCACGGTAAACCCCGATAAGAAGGTACGCAGCTTATTCTTGCGCAGTGTGATGAATATTTCCCTCCAGGTATCCCTACTGAACATATTGCGAAGCTCTTACCTGCTCAATTTTCTTGTCTTCTACAATAACCCCGTCTTTCAGGTGGACGATACGCTTGCACATGTGCGCGATATCGTCCTCATGGGTCACGACCAGAATCGTATTCCCCTGATCGTTGATTTTCTGGATCAGATCCATCACCTCGTAGGAGGTTTTACTGTCCAGGGCCCCGGTGAGCTCATCCGCCAAAAGGACTTTGGGTTCCGCAACCATAGCCCGGGCCACAGCCACCCGCTGTTTTTGTCCCCCGGAGAGTTCGCTGGGTAAATGGTGTGACCATTCTTTGAGCCCTACCTGCTCCAGGTATTTGAGTGATTTTTCCTCTCTTTGTTTGCGGCCAACCCCCTGATAATAAAGTGGAAGGGCCACGTTCTCAAGGGCTGTTTTGTAATTGATCAGATTAAAAGACTGAAAAATGAATCCCAGGAATTTATTCCTGTAATTGGCTGCCTTAGTCTCGTTGAGGTTTTTAATCGGCAGGCCGTCCAGAACGTACTCTCCTGAATCTGCTACATCCAGCATCCCTAGAATATTGAGTAAGGTAGACTTTCCTGAGCCTGAAGACCCCATAATGGCCACGAGCTCGCCTGCTTCGACTTTAAAGTCAATTCCTTTTAGGACATGCAGGGAGTTACTGCCCATTTGATAGGACTTGTGAAGATCTTTAATTTCAATCATGGTTAGTTAGCACTTTAAGCGGCTGTGGTAGTTAGACCGCGAAGTTGTTAAAATGTTACAAGGGATACACCAAATTTTATGTTAAAACAACTACTAGGCTCCCGATTCTTCAGGTGCCAGCGCGTTCCATACTTTAATAGCATCCGCCTCATCCAGACCGGATTTTACTTCCACATAAATCCCATCGCTCACCCCGAGCTCCAGATCCCGGCGCTCAAATTTCTGGTCGGAGACCATGACTTCCACAAAGGGTTTTTTGGTTTCTTCATCGAATTGCACCAGGGCTTCCTTAATAGCGATCACGCTATCGGCCCGATCCAGGATAATAGAGGCATTGGCACTGAGGCCCGCCCGGATAAAAATATCGTCTTGTTTGGTCAGGGTCCCCTTAATCTCAAACTGGATGGCTCCGTTTTCAGCCTTTCCTTTTGGAGCAATATAATCCAGCACTGCAGGAAACACTTTGTCTTCCAAGGCTCCGACTGTGATTTCAAGCGGCAGATCCTCTTCTATTTTTCCCACCTCAGACTCGTCCACCTTACCTTCGAAAATCATTTTGTCTACATCGGCAATCGCCGCAATGGTGGTTCCTTCATTGAAATTATTGGCTTCATTATATTAATTGTTTTAACAAATTTGACAACAAAATTAACAATCTTGTTCTTTGTAGTCTTTCACCTAAGTAATTTGGAGTTATTGTTGGCCTCATAAAAACTTTTCTTAACACTTCGTTTTATGAATCTTCAGATGAATAAAGTTAATTACAGATATAGGTTGACTAATGAAGAACAAACACCAAATCCTACAATATGGGGATC
>CAKZOC010000147.1 GCA_937136025.1 uncultured Bacteroidota bacterium | reverse complement strand
TACTCTATGGAAGTACAACTGGCCGAAGGGTACCGGACCCGAGGAGAAACCGCAGCAGCCAAGGTATTTGAGGCCCGGGCGGAAAGTCGAAAAGAACGTATTAATAAGATGATGTGGGATCCGCAGCTTAAGTTTTACAAGGATTTTAATTTTGCGAGTAACAGCCGTTGTGGGGAGACGACACTGGCGGGAGTCTATCCCCTGTATTTTGAAATCGCCAGTAAGTCTCAGGCGGCCGGTGTGGTGGAACGTCTTGTGGCAGATTTTCTCAAACCAGGCGGATTGGTCTGCACCCTCCGCGTCACGGGCCAGCAGTGGGATGCTCCCAACGGGTGGGCACCTTTGCAGTGGATGGCCGTTAAGGGATTACTGAATTACGGGTATACCGAAGAGGCTCGGGAGATCATGCAGCGCTGGTTGGCGCTTAATGAGCGGGTGTACCGGGAAGAGGGAAAAATGATGGAAAAATACAATGTAAGCGATACCACACTCTCCTCAGGAGGAGGGGAATACCCAACACAAGACGGCTTTGGATGGACCAACGGAGTGGCACTGGGTTTCCGGGACCTGCTGGAACAAATGGAGTAAAGCCCGGATTCCCGTATCTCACCATACAAAACAGGGGCTCCTGCAGAGTTCCCCCCTGCCTTGCCCTGTCAGCCTCTGATTATTCGGTCTCTTTCCGGGACTCCAGTGCCTGTTTGCTCAAGCTCGCCAGGTTGAAATTCGGTGCCATTTTCAGTGCCTCATCAAAACTTGCAATGGCCTGGTCGATGTTATTTTTATCAATATTGTATTGGGCGAGCCCCTTCAGGTGAACAAATGCGGCCTTCAGCGGAACTTCGTAAGGCTGTTGCCTTTCGTAGAAGGCATACTTCATCTCATCGGTTGCATTGGCAATCCCGTATTCGATATCGGATAGTGCCCCCGGACTATCTCCTGCCTGTATTTTCAGATCGGCCAGTTCGTAAGCGACATAGGGATTCGGACCCCTGTCGAACATAATCTGGAAGTGGGGAACGGCCCGACTCGGTTGATTGAGGGCCTTGAGCGAAATCGCCTTAACCTGTAAAGCGAGATCTGAATCCTGTGGGTTTACCTCAATTCCCGTCAGATTCAGGGCCTGAATATGCTGGTTGTTGTTGCTATAGACCAGTGCAAGGGTATCCCGTCGCTCCTGGGAAGGGTTAAGCACGTTGAGGTGGGTGAGTGCGTTGATCACGCCCTGTACATCGCCCTGTGCCAACATTTGTTTATAATACGCCTGATAGTGATTCTGAAGACTCTCCTGGGCATGGGATGGGAGCGCGAACATCAGCGCAACGCAGCTGGTGAGAATGAATTTTTTCATTTTCTTGAGATTGTTTGAAAAGTGCAAAACTAAGGTATTTTTTAGTATAAGAACCTCAAAATCACCCCCTGCACGGGTTTTCTTTGATTGTGGAATCCGTCAGTCTTCCCGCTCGATATCCCCGGGGTGGGACGGTAGGTCCGGAGTCCAAATGGAATGCGCAAAGGAATATCCCAGGGCTTTAAGGGCGGGGCCGCTCACTTTTTTACCCTTTGGAGGTGCTGGGCTATCGCCATAGACGGGAGGGGAAATTCCAAAATGAATGGCTTCCCGGGTGTAATACTCACGTTTTGAAGGATGCTCCGGGAATACCGCATTGAAGATTCCGGGAAGGGAGGGATTGGCGATCAGGAGACTCAGGATTTGCAGGAGGTCCTGCCGGCGAACGAGATTTATGCGTTCATTCCCGCCGGAAGGGATATGCTTTCCACTGAGTGTAAACACCGGGTGGCGGTCGGAACCTATAAGACCTCCGGGCCTTAAGATTTGAGTTGTGCGGGCGGTATTTCCAAGCAGCACTTTTTCGGCTTCCAGCATTTGACGACCCGTTTGAGAATCCGGCATTGGAGGGTCTGCTTCTGTGACCCTTTCTTGAGAAGCCCCATATACTGAAGTACTGCTTACAAATACGAGATGGGGAATAGCCGCCTGCTGAAGGTAGGTTTCCAACAATCGGATTCGGGCAGTGAAATCTGCCCTGGAATCCTTGCGCAGCCCCGGCGGTATATTCACTACAAGGCAGTCCAATCCCTTCAGGAATGGCTCAGGGTTGCCTTCAATCTCCCGCTCTCCAAGTCTCAGTACGCCGGCTTCAATACCCTTTTGAGATAATTGATTTACTTTTTCCTCCCTTGTGGTACTGCCCCTTACACGGTTTCCTTTCTCCAGGAGCGATTCGGCGAGTGGGGTTCCGAGCCATCCGCAACCCAGAATACCAATGCGATTACTCAAAACTGAGTTTTTTGATCAGTACGATGGCGTCATTTAAAACAAAAGGCATGGGAATCTGGTCTGACGGTCGTGGAGGAATACTGAAATCCGGGTCGTACATCAGGGAATTGGAAGCTTCGTAAAGGGTGAGCTCCAGGGGCTCTCCTTCGGGAAATACGAGGAAGATTTGGGTCGGATCATTATTGCTTATGTAATGGGTAAACAATCGACTTCCCTTACGGTTCTCTAAATAATAGGGGGGCAGGGCAGCCCCGTTGATGGCGGCATGAACTATCGGGGTCTTATTGGTAAAGACCTCCAGACGATTGACATCCCGGCCCGGGGTAAGGGTCAGGCTCACCTGTCTATTGCCGGCGATCAGGGTATCTGTATGTATTTCGATTTGTGGAGCGGGAATGGATTTAAGGGGAGCGGAACGGGTGAAGGTAAACCCGGTGCTGTATTTGCTGCTCAGGGTTTGGACGTCCTCCGGATCTGGGGCTGTGGGCTCCTCCCCGAGATACGCACGCGTCCAGGAGGAAGGTGATTTTTCATAAGTAGCCCAGAGGGCTGTATTCGAATCCAGGTTTTTAACGTACATCAAACTGGTCGGTCTGGGCCGGTCCGGCGAAAACCCGCTTTGTAGATGTGCTCCCAGGAACAGACCCAGAAAAATGATCAAACCGGCAAGGGCAAAAGATCTTTTTTTGGCGTAACCGCCAAAAACCGGGAGCAGCAGGAAAAAGATCAGGGTGGTGAGCAGGCTACTGCCGATGAGCATTTTAAGACCCAGGCCTACGGGAAACATTTTTACCAATGGCGTAAAGATCCAAAGCGCCGGAACACAAAGCAGGACGAGGAGAAACGGGTTGGGTTGGTCCTGCGCTGTCAGCATCATCCAGGCGAGTAAAACCCCATAGACGGGGATAATGAAAAAGGCAGCTCCGGGCAGGTAATGACTCAGCAATCCGCAGAGCAGCAGCCAGAACAAAATCGGACCGGCAAGCAGCTCGCGCAAGGGGGTCTTCAGGAAATGGGAATACACCCAGAAACAAACCGTCAGGGCCAGGGTTGCCAGTGCAGCGATATAGTAATACCCATTATAGGTAAAGCCGTGGAGCATATCGGAGTACTGTGGATAAATACCCTTGAGGGTCGGCCAGAAAATATACCCAATACCCCCGTTAATGCCCAGGGTAAGGAGCAAGGGGAGCAGGCCTTTTCCAATACCCTTAAGTCCCAGGCGTTTGTGCTTTATACCATAGGCAAGAACGAATAAAAACAACAGAAAAGCGACGGCCATCATGGGCCAGATCCACTCAAAGGGATACGAAATAAGGCCAAAAAGGGGAACATTGAAATACACCTCCTCGTTCAGACTTTTCATATCTCCCAGGTCTGCATCGCTGAAATACGTCAGGAGTGGCATGAGATAGGATCCCTGATGGGCCAGGGTTTCCCGATCCAATCGGGGTTGTATGTCCAGGGCCGTATGATAATCAAAATGATCATCAATAAATGCGAAATTAAAACCTTCAATGTCTCCGTCTTCCCGGAAAACGGTGAGGTCCGTGTCATTGGGCAGCATTTTGTAGATGCTATAGGCCAGTGAATTGGCCACGGGATATTCGGGATGAGCCTTTTTAAAACCCTCAATCATTTTTTGATTCCCCCGGTTGGTCTCGATCAGCATATAAGAAGGTCCTCCGCTTCCCCTCGCTTCAAAATTTAGTGCAAGTCCGACCTCGTCGGCCCAGGCGTGGCGGTTGACAAAGAGTTCGGCCCCGTTCAGACCCAGTTCCTCGGCATCTGTAAAGAGAACGATGATGTCATTTAAAGGTTGTTTGCCCGAAGCCTTATAGGCGCGGAGACCTTCGAGTATAGTAGCCACTCCGCTTCCGGCATCGCTGGCCCCATGGGAGGAGTGCGGCTGACTGTCGTAATGTGTAAGAAGCAGCAGTGCTTTCCCACTTCCTGTCCCGGGGATACGTGCCAGTATGTTGGTTGCCCGGGTCACTGTGCCCTTGTCTCCGGATATATACCCCCTTTGAAGCTCGGGTCTTAAGCCCAGATTTTTGAGGGATTTCATAATATAGGTCCTGACCCTGGAGTGGGCCGGGAATCCCACGGCGTGGGGCGCTTTGGAAATCTCAGTGACGTGCATCATCGCCCGATCGGTGGAAAATGCGGTTTCCGCGATATCCGCATCAGGAGGTGCCGAAGGCATACTGCCTTCAAAAGACCAATATCCAAGTCCTAATAGAAGTAACAGAGTGATTACGGCCGTAGTAGGTTTCATGTGTGCGCTTTGGATTTAAATGTAAGAAATTCCGGCAGTAAGGCGTATTTATCTGCATAATTATAGGAATTCTGGTGGAAATTGGTATATTTAATTAGAACCATTCTAATATCATAAGGTCATGGGAATAAAAAGCTTTCAGGGTCGCCGCGCCAAGGAGGGGTCGAAAAAAGAGTACGACGCTCCGATTTTGGTTTCGGATTATATGTCTAAAAAATTAATCACTTTTCATCCGGAACAGTCCATCCTGGCAGTTATGGAAGTTTTCGCGAAACGAAGTATTTCCGGAGGTCCTGTCCTTGACGACAACGGATTTCTGGTGGGGATCATTTCCGAGGCGGATTGCATGAAGCAGATTTCCGAAAGCCGATATTTCAACCAGCCCATCATGGACAAAAGCGTTGAAAAATACATGACGAAAGATGTGGAGACCATTCCTCACGACATGTCCATATTTGATGCCGCAGGCGTATTCCACAAGAATAACCGCAGGCGCCTTCCGGTGATGAAGGACGACATACTTGTCGGGCAGATCTCCCGGAAGGACATCGTCGTGGCTGCGCTTAAACTCAGCGCAGAAAACTGGAAATAAACCCTCTAATTTTCCTCCATAATCAGAGCGGGTAATTCCAACTGCCGGTACAGGGCATTGTATTCCGCCATTCCTTTATTTACAATAGCGTCCCGCTCCCGGGACATGGCATTCCAGGTTCCGAGTAAGTCGGACAGGCGTTCTTTAGCCCCTTGCGTCAGCTCGGGTTCGGCTACATCGATATACGATCTGAGTTCCATGAGTTCTGCATTGAGCTGATTGTTGAAATTGATCACATCCTGGAAGGTCTTCTGTTTGGGCTGAATTAAATTTTCTTCCCATGTAGTGATTTCCTCCTGCAGGGTGACCCCTTTGGAGAGTAAGTCCTCCGCAGTCTGATTTCCTTCCAACAGGTCCTGGTGTGTCTGCAGTTGTGCTTTAACTCCACGCAGTTGTCCCACGGCTCCGTGCATGTCGCGAATAGCGTCGTCTATCTGTCGCAAAGCGGCTTGTTGTTCTGTATAGGCAGCCTGGGTAGCGTTAATCCCGGGGTGCGGGAGAATCCGGAATGTTTTTTCGGAGACGTCACCCTCGTGGGTGAGGCGAGCCGTATAGGTCCCAGGGGCTACCCGCGATCCCCGGTAATCCCCCATAACAAATACATTTTCTACAGCCGGGAGGGTTTCTCTGCGAAAATCCCAGACAAATCGATTGTATCCCGCTTTTGCGGGTAAAACCTCTGACTTGGGTGGGCCACCGGGCCACGTTTTAAAGTCCTTGTCAGGTTGATTCGTATAGGTGCGGATCACTTGCCCTTCTTCCAGTATATCGAGTGTAATGGCGGCGGAATCTGTAACTGCAGGGAGATAGTAGTTCAGGATAACTCCGGATTTTGGATTTTGCCCAAGTCCGGGCCGGGGCTTTTCGGAATATCCGCCTGTAAAGAGGTAGGTGTCCCGGGGATCCGCAATAAAGGACTCCGATTCGGACCCTTTTGGCGTTTGAAGGAAAGAGAGATCATCCAGGATCCAGAACGAACGTCCGGCTGTCGCAGCGATCAGGTCGTTCTGACGGAAGGTGAGATCATTGATGGGTACCAACGGCAGATTGAGTTGAAAGGGCTGCCAGAAGCCTCCTGAATCCAGCGAAATATATAACCCGGTTTCAGTGCCCGCATAGAGCAGTCCTTTGCGTTTCGGATCCTCCCGAACTACCCTCACAAAACTATGGGGATCTTCAAGGCCATTGACGATGAGTTCCCAGTTCGCCCCGTAATTCGAAGTCCGGTACACATAGGATTTCAGGTCCATGAATTTGTATCGCATCAGGGTAATATAGGCCGTCCCCGGATCGTGAGGAGAAACCTCAATACTGTTGACTATGCCTTCCTGCATCCCCTGGGGCGTGACATTTTCCCAGGATTCCCCTCCATTTCGGGTCAGGTGTACTAACCCGTCGTCGCTTCCGGCCCATAAAACGCCTTTTTCATGGGGAGAAGCGGTAAGGTACATCAGGGTATTGTAGTTCTCACCCCCGGCCGCCTCATTGGTAAAGGGAATACCTCCGGGGCCTTGTTTCTCCGGATCATTCCGGGTGAGATCCGGACTGATCACCTTCCAGGTCTGACCGGCATTCCCGGAGCGGAATACGACATTCCCGGCGTGATAGATCACCGAAGGATCATGAGGGTCAGCGATGATCGGGGCATTCCAGTTATAGCGGTATTTAAAATCTTCCGGCGCATTCCCCAGGGAGAGCTCCGGATATTCTTTAATGGGTTTGCCTTCTCGTGTTGCCTTAACCCATTTTTCAATAATCCCCTGGTAGCAGCCTCCGAATATCACTTCAGGATTGTCCGGATCAAAGGCCAGATAAGCACTTTCGCAACCGGCTACAGAATACCAGTCCTTCCAGTCTACGCCCCCGTCATTGGTCCGGCTGGCAATGGCAATGGCCGAATTATCCTGTTGCCCTCCATAGACATTGTACGGGAATTGATTGTCTGTAATAACTCTGTAGAATTGGGCTGTAGGCTGGTTCTCCTGCGTGCTCCAGCTCTTTCCCCCGTTGTTGGAGACATTGGCCCCTCCGTCGTTCGCATTGATCATCCGCTGGTTGTCCTCGGGGTGGATCCACAGATCGTGGTTGTCCCCGTGAGGGGTCGAGAGGGGTTGAAAGGTTTTTCCCCCGTCGATCGAACGGGTAACAGGGGCATTGAGTACGTAGACGATTTCGGCGTTCTGCGGATCTGCAAAAATCTCCATATAGTACCAGGAACGCGTAATATTGATGCGGTCCTTATTGATTTGGCGCCATTTTTTGCCTCCGTCATCGGATCGGTAGACGCCCGACTTGTCTCCTTCGGCCTCAATAACGGCAAAGACCAGATCACCCCGGGCCCCCGAAGCTGAAATCCCGGATTTTCCCATAACTCCGGGAAGTCCATTTTTCATCTGTTCCCAGGTGGTCCCCCCATCCGAAGATTTGTAAAGGCCGGAACCCGGGCCTCCCGATTTCATGGTCCAGGGAAACCGCTCGTGATCCCACATGGCGGCATAGAGTATCTGTGGATTACCGGGGTCCATAGACAAAGATGACGCTCCGGTAGTCGGGTTCACATAAAGGGTTTTTTCCCAGGTCTTGCCACCATCCCGGGTATGGTAGACACCCCGGTGCTCCGAAGGGCCGAATTGGGCTCCCTGTACTGAAATATAGAATTGGTTTTCATCCGTAGGGTGGATGATGACATCGGAAATATGCCTGCTGTCCTCCAGGCCAAGGTGCTTCCACGTCTTTCCGGCATCCCTGGAAAGGTATACGCCATCTCCCATAGAGGTCATTACCCCCCGGGCGGCGTGTTCACCCATCCCCACCAGCACGACATTCGGATTGCTTTCTGAAACCGCAATGGCCCCAACGGTTCCGGTTTTAAAGAACCCGTCTGATATATTATCCCAGTGCATCCCATCATCGGTGGTCTTCCAGACCCCTCCTCCAGTACTTCCCATATAATACGTACCGGGTTGCGCAACGACCCCTGATACGGCGACAGATCTGCCCCCTCGGAAAGGTCCGATGTTACGCCATTTGACCCCGTGGAACAACGTATCTGAAAGCACGGGTTGAGGTGTTTTTTGTTTTCGGCGCTGCGTATACACCGTACTACAGGTCAGCAACAGGAGTAAGGCGGTTATAAGGTGTTTTTTCATGGGGAATTATTTCTTTATTAAAATCTGGTTTTGTGTTTAGTCGGCGATGGAGGCAAAAACCATCTGACGGAATTTCCATCCGGTCTGATCTCCCGAATTCCCTTGTGTTTGTTTCATCAGGATTCCGATCAGTTGTTCCGAGGGGTCTGCGAAGTACTGGGTGTTGAAGTATCCCCCCCAGTCAAAAGTGCCCGGGCTCCCTTCACCTCCAAAAGCTACCCCGCCGGGGTTCACAACGGCAATGGCCACTTCCATCATCTGGTCTATTCGAAAGAGTCGGTCTGGGGCAAGCCCCTGGGTTTCTTGTCCTTTTAAACTTCGGATGGCTGAATCGGAGGTATCGGGTTGCTCCCGGCAGGAAGTCAGAAACAGCAGGCTGAAGAGTAGATATGTGAACGCTTTCATAGGTGTTTTACAGGATTAGGCGGGTTGGTATTGTCCGGGGAATTAATTCTGTCCGCCTTCCCGGTTTGGCTTTCGGGGACTGGGCCATTCCCTTTGCTCGCCGGTTCTCGGATTGATAGAAAGAACTGCTTTTTCACGGGAAGTACGCTCTGGGTCTTCACTGGCCATATACGTCAGGATAGCCGTGAGGATGGCGTTGTTGCGCACGTCCTCAAAGACGATTTTGTCATAGGTGTCCAGGTTGGTGTGCCAGGTGTAATTCCAGTAACTCCAACTCAGAGAGGACAGGGAGAATGCCGGAGCGCCCTGTGCTACAAAAGAAGCGTAGTCCGAGCCGCCGCCCCCGGGATTTCCGGGAAACGTAGTTTCGATGTGTTGGGTGATCTCCTCGGGGACGGCAGAAAGCCAACGCCCCATATAGTCATAAGAGTGCAGGAATCCCTGCCCGGAAATTCGGACGACCCGTCCGGTTCCGTTATCCTGGTTGAAAAGCGCCTGCAGGCCTTCCACCACCTTGGGATGGTCCTCCACATAAGCTCTGGATCCGTTGAGGCCCTGCTCTTCACTACCCCAGAGCCCGATGATAATAGTGCGCCTGGGGTTCGGATAGATCTTCTTCAGTATCCGGGCAGCTTCCATCATGGTCAGGGTACCCGTGCCGTTATCGGTCGCTCCCGTACCCCCATCCCAGGAATCAAAATGAGCGGAGAGTACGATATATTCCTCTGGCAACTCCCTGCCAGGTATGGTCGCTATCGTATTAAAGGTGGGAACTCTTCCTAATTCTTTAGACTCTGCTACCGCCCGCACCCTGGGTTTATCACCGCTTTCGGCCATGCGATAGACCATGCCGTAGTCCTCAAGGGAGAGGTCGATAACGGGAATTTTCTCTGTGTTTGCGCTGAATATTTTGTTGGCACCAAAGGCTTTCGACCAGCGGGATTGAAGAATTCCCGCGGCACCGGCGGCTTCTAAGGCGGCATTAAGGGTGCGGGAGGTATACCCGGTATTTCTGAGATTCTGATCCCAGGCTTTTTCCTGTGCGGCCCGTTGTTCCTTCATGTGCTCAAAGGAGGTTTCTGTGGCAAATTCCTCCCAGTTATAGTCGGGACGCCCGGTGATCTGAGGCATGGACACGCAGACCCACTTGCCTTTAACTCCTGGCAGCCAACGGACAAAGGCCAGGGAATCGGCTACCGTGGGTAAAGGGATCACTTCTGCCGTAATCCCTTTTGAGGATGTCGAAGGGCTCCAGGCCAGTTGACGACCCTGGAGGGATACGACCCGGGGAGCTACCAGATCGATATGACAGATTCCACGCTCCCAGCCTCTCCAGGTTCCCCATTGCTCGTTCTCGGCCTGAATACCCCACTGCGAAAATCGTTCTACGGCCCAGTCATGAGCCTTGTTCATTTGTGGTGTTCCTACCAGGCGCGGGCCTATGACATCCATAAGTTCATGGGCCATGGTTTCAAGTTGGGAATTTTCGGTAGCTTCTTTTTGAATTTGGGCAACTATGGCCTCGGTATTTTGCGCATAAATAGCGGGTGCCAGCACTGCGAATGAGGCGAAGGCCAGAAGACTATTTTTCATGGGATACAGGTGGGTTAGTTGCTCTAAAGATACATAAACAAGAGTAAAAGATATAAGTTTCCTGCTTTGGAATCGCAGTATGGTCGCTGACCTTTAGGGTGAATCTAAAATCACAATTTGCTTATGAATGCATTGAGAAACAAAGTCCTGCTGATTGGTAACCTCGGACAGGACCCCGAAGTTATGGTGTTGGAGAGCGGGAGTAAAATGGCCCGGTTTTCAGTAGCTACAAATGAGACGTACAAAAATGGGAAAGGCGAAAAGGTAACCGACACCCAATGGCATCAGGTGGTAGCCTGGGGAAAAACAGCCGATATCGTCGAGAGTTATTTGGTAAAAGGCAAGGAAGTGGCCGTGGAAGGCAAGCTGATTCACAGGTCGTATCAAACACCCGAAGGGGAGCGAAAATACACCACTGAAGTACGCTGCAATGAACTGTTGATGCTTGGCAAGTAGCTATAGGCGGGCTTTGATCGATGAAAAGGGCTTTTAGGCCCTTTTTTTATGAATAGGGCAGGGAGAATTGTAACTTTTATAGAAGCTATTCGACTATTCATATAGAACGCTCCCTGTGAACTCCAAGATGCTCATATTACCACTACTTTGGCTAAACGCGACACTTATGCCCGTTTTAGCTCAGGAGAATAGCAGGCTTTCGGATTTAGAGCACCTCTCTGAAAGTGAATGGTTTTATATGGAAAAGGCCATGCAGGATGCAGTGTATGAACATGACCTGCATTTTAAGAATCAATCCGATGAGATCGATTTCTGGACCGATCAGCGGAGATTTGAACAGGCGCTCAGTCAAAAGAATTTACGGGACTACAAAGCCTACCGTCAAGGTAAAAAACTGGCGTATCTCCAACACACAGAGGTTTGTAAGATTACCTGCGGACACGGCGATTTTTATCTGCGCCAGGCTTCCATGTACTTACAATTCGATGAGGGTACCACCCACTCCTATGTGACCTTTAGTGAGTTAGAGCGGGGCAGGGGATGGGAAGTCTCTTATGTTCTGGAAGAAAAGGACCCCCAGTAGGGAAGACCGGCAGGCACTTCAGGCCACTTTCTGAAGACCCTCTTGGACATGCAATTCAGCCAACAGGTCGCTGCAAGGACATTTTTTGCAGCGCTTGGTTTCACATTTTTTAAACTTCTTACAGCATTTGCTTTTGCATCCTTTAGGGGAACAGTAGGTCTGTGCCAGTTCCTTAAGGCGTTTCTCCCTAATTTTGGCTTGTTTTTCGGTAAGCTTGTGTTTCTTTTTTCCCATAGGAGCAGGGCTGCTCCTACAAATCTAATAATTTGTATTCAATCTAAATAAACTTTAACACATCAGGCCCCGGGCTCGCCCGCAGCGCTTTCCACGGCGATTTGTTGTACGTCCCTGTCAAAGAGATACAGCCCGCCCTTGTCGTTGCCTATCAGGTTTATTTTATCGAGAATATTTCTGGCAAGTGCCTCTTCCTCAATTTGTTCGGCCACATACCATTGTAAAAAGTTATGGGTGGCGTAGTCCTTTTCTTCCAGGGTGATGTGCACCAGTTCATTAATGCTTTGGGAAACAAAAATCTCGTGTTCCAGCAATTCTTTAAACATGGATTGGAAACTGCCAAAATCGGTTTTAGGAGCTTTCAGTTCAGAAACGACAGCATGCCCGCCCCGCTCATTGACATACTTAATGAGTTTCAGCATATGCATCCGCTCCTCATCGGAGTGTTTATACATAAACTGAGCAATGCCTTCCAGACCTTTTAATTCAGCCCAGGATGCCATTGAAAGATAGACCTGGGAAGATTCGGCCTCTACCCGGATTTGTGCATTCAGTGCTTTTTCTAATTTCTTATTTAACATGTTTCGAATTTTTTATAAAATTACAAAAAGCAGCGGACACGCCCCGTAATGTTAAGCCAAAACCGATCAGGGTATTTGCCAAAAAGCCCAGCTGGCAAAACCCGGTTCACAGGACACGGCCGCCGTCTATATCAGGATTCACTTTGAAGACATTCAGGGGGGCGTATCTTAGAAAAAGATCTGATCGGCCAGGCGATAGGTCTGGGCGTGCGCGCTTACAATAGTCCGCAACTGGGGCGAATACCCTCCACCCATACTGCATTGAACCGGAGTCTGGAGGCGGCGACACCATTGGAAAACCATTTCATCTCTGCGCCGGCAACCTTCCAGACTGCACCCCAGAGTTCCCAGTTTGTCAGATTCCAAAATGTCAACACCACTGAGATAAAAAACGAACTCAGGTTGTACCTGCTCTTCCAGATTCTTCAGGTTTTCCGCCAGTAATTCCAGATACATGTCATCCGGAGTTCCGGGGTCCAGCGCGACATCCAGATCAGAAACTTCCTTGCGGAACGGATAATTGGCCCTTCCGTGCATGGAGAACGTAAAGACTTCCGGTACGTCAGAAAAAATCTCAGCCGTCCCATTGCCCTGATGCACGTCCAGGTCCAGAATCAGGATACGGCTCGCCAGCTTGCGGGCCAGCAGGTAATGGGCCCCAATGGCCTGATCGTTCAGCATACAGAAAGCCTCCCCCCGGTTGGAATAGGCGTGGTGGGTTCCTCCGGCAATATTCATAGCCGCCCCGTATTTCAGGGCGAAAAGACAACCTTCTATGGTGCCCTGGGCAATGCGGAGTTCCCTGTGTACCAATTCCGCACTCCACGGAAAGCCGACTTTGCGCATCTGACGGGCGGTCAGTCCACCTGCTTTCAGGGCGCTGAAATATTCCGGGGTATGTGCCCTGAGGATATCCGCCTCTTCAGGCATTCCCGGTTCAAAAAAGTTTTCGGGTGCGCAAGTACCTTCATGCAAAAGTTGTTGCGGCAGCAACTCGTATTTCTGCATGGGAAAGCGATGCCCCTCCGGCAGGGGGTGCTTGTACATGCGATGATAGGCGATTTTGAGCAAGTTGTGGTTTACTGGGAATTTACTGGGTCATTTCCCGGGAGCACTGAAAAACTTCCAAGGGCATAGGCATTGCCATTTACAATTCCGGACACGAACACCCGCAGGCGTTCAATTCCGTAATCCTTTATTTGAAATTGGAACTTTCCATTTTCATCCGGGCGTACATCCGGATGCCAGTCCACGGTCCCGAATTTTCTAAAAAAGGGACTGTTGTACGAGGGATAAACCGGGGTGTAAAAGCGTTTTTGGCTTCCAAAGGCCAGGGGAACCTCATACACGTTAAATGAAAGTGGTCCGCTTCTTCGGGCAAACCGGAGCCTCGGATCCGTCACGATTCGGATGACGCCCCCACCGCCCATTATTCCCGAACCAATCCCGGACTTATTGATCTCAATATAGTCCACATCGTTGAGCATGAATTTATACAGCAGGGTGAAATCCTGAAGCAGGATGCCATCCAAATATACGATGGGCCTGGCATTGTTTGGGCTATTCGGATTTCGGGCAGTAATCGACACCTGCCCCAGGGTCTCATTGACGATAAACCCGCGACCGCTCAAATAGGTGCTTAAAAACTGGTTCCTCCTCGGATCATCCTCTTCAAAAAAATCCAGTCTTCCGTTGCTGCGATCCCTGAGTTTCTCCATACGGGTCTGATCCCTTTTTTTAGTGACTACCACTTCATCCAGTACTTGGAGCTTTTCTAAATTTTCAAAGGAAATGGGAGGGAATTCTATCTCTGTGATCGATTCCTCCACAGGGCCCGGGAGTGAAATATCAAAATTCGGGGCAAATTTGGGAATTC
>CAKZOC010000146.1 GCA_937136025.1 uncultured Bacteroidota bacterium | reverse complement strand
GCTACTAATCGCATGTTTAGTTTTTGTTCGTCAAATAGGACTTATGCAAATAAATTCTTAATTTATAATTATAGCTTGGATCAAGGAAAAGGGGGAGTAAATTTGAAAAGTTTAGAAAGTTTACGGTAGATAAATTTTAACAATTATTTTGTTAACGAACAAAATAATAAATGAATGGTTGAAATTTATGAAATTAAATCGAAATCATTTGAATAAATTTTCGGTTTGAGTTTTCTTCAGGAAAGACTACTTGTTATTAAATGAGACATTTTCATATATTCCCAATACTGCAGAGACTTCCTTCCTGGGAATGGTTCGGGAGGCGCAGTCCTACCTGAATAAGAAAAAGGAAGCACAGATTCTCGAAATGGGCTCAGCGTTGAATCCGGAAGCCCTGCACGAAATTCTCGATGTACGCCCGCGTATTGAAAAAGTGGCTATCAAAGACGCCAAACTGAGGACCTTTATTACCCAGGACAGCAGTCGTGACGATCTGGTCGCTCACGTATACGACATTACGTATGGGTCCGTGGAGAAAGGAGATTATCTGGCCATCATAGACGACAGTATTGTGAGGGGAACCACCCTGAAGAAGAGTATTTTACGCATTCTGGACCGCCTGAATCCTGAAAAAATCATCGTCATCTCCTCGGCTCCCCAAATCCGTTACCCGGACTGTTACGGCATAGACATGGCCAAATTGGAGGACTTCATCGCCTTTAAAGCTGCCCTGGAATTGCATAAAGACCGGGGGACAGAAGATATCATAGAAAATATATACGAAGCCTGTAAGGCCTCAGTAGCCCGACGTGACTCTGAAGACATCAACTACGTTAAGGATTTTTACGCCCCGTTTACGCCTCAGGAGATCTCGGCCAAAATAGCCGAAATCCTAAGCCCGGTCGGTATCCGGGCGGAGGTCACCATTATCTACCAGACTATTGAGAATTTACATAAGGCCTGTCCTAAAAACCTGGGGGACTGGTACTTTACCGGTGAATATCCAACGCCCGGAGGCAATCGGGTGGTAAACCGCGCATTTATGAATTTTTACGAGGGAAAAAATCAACGTGCCTACTAGGTTTATCGATGAAATGCATCCATAAGGGTGTTTCGTCGATGTTTTAGGTATTTCATCGCGGAATTAATTCCACGGGACGGTTAGGACCTTACATTCGATTTGCCATAGCATAAGTAGGTTTAAGTTCATGGTAAGATTTGGGGAAAAAAAGGTGGAGACTTCTCCGCCTTTTTTATTGGCCTGTATCGTGCTTCCATTTTTTCACACCTGATGAAGATGCTCCTTTCAGCAGGCGTACTACTTCTCCCACACGTATTTGGCCCACAGGTATTTCAACGGTTTTACCGGGTATTCATCCGAGAGCTTTTAAACGGCTTGCCACTTGGGCTAGTTTTGGAGGACCATAGCATAAGTAGGTTAAGTTCATGGTAAGATTTGGGGAAAAGGCAAGGGTAAGACCTTGCCTTTTTATTTGCCCATAATCCTTCTGATTTCCACCAGATTATTTATAAAGAATATCGTTTTACATGTAGTCCTTTTCGGACTTTCCCTGTTTTTTCTGCTGAATTTTCTTTGTTATTTCTCTTAATACCAGTATTTTAGTATTGCCATAGCATAAGTAGGTTAAGTTTATGGTAAGATTTGGGATGAAAAGGACGGAGTTTTCTCTGTCCTTTTCTGATTTATACCCCATAAAAAATCCCGGCCTTAACCGGGATTCTAATAAAGCCTGCGCTACACCTGAGCTTAACTGCCCTTAGCGAATTCTTCAGCCACCTTTTCCCAGTTTATTACATTGAAAAAGGCATTGATATAATCCGGACGCCGATTTTGATAATTCAGGTAGTACGCGTGTTCCCAAACGTCCAGACAGAGAATTGGATGACCTCCACAACCCGTGTTGGGCATCAGCGGATTGTCTTGATTTGGCGTAGAACAAACCTCTACTTTGCCGCCTTTGTGGACACATAACCAGGCCCAACCTGATCCGAACCGCCCTGCTGCTGCCTGGCTAAAAGTATCTTTAAAACCTTCATAAGAGCCAAAAGCGTCCGCTATAGCAGTACCTAAAGCCCCTTGCGGATTTCCGCCTCCGTTAGGTGACATGACCTCCCAGAAGAGACAGTGGTTGTAGAAGCCGCCCCCGTTATTTCTAACGGCCGCATTAGACATGTCCAAATGCTCTAAAATAGCTTCAATGGACTTGCCTTCAAGGTCGGTGCCTTCAATGGCCCCGTTCAGTTTGGTAGTATACCCATTGTGGTGCTTGGTATGGTGAATTTCCATAGTTCTGGCATCGATATAAGGCTCCAGAGCGTCGTATTCATAAGGTAAATTTGGTAGTTGGAATGACATAAGATCTTGTTTTTTGTTATCAAAAGTGTCCTTCAAAAATACCCATTTTAACAAACACTTTGCGCTAATTTATTGTTAAGAAGCTTTGTAGATTCCGTATTTTGCAAAGAATGGATCAGCAGATAAAAGCCTTTCGAATTTTTGATGCTTCAGCGGGTTCCGGAAAGACTTTTACCCTTGCCCGGGAATATCTCAGTTTGATATTGCGGCCGGGAGCCGGGCGGTTGTTTCGAAGAATTCTGGCGATCACTTTTACAAACAAGGCTGTAGCCGAGTTAAAAAACCGCATTCTCAACAGCCTCATGGAATTCGCATCCCTGAGTCCTGAAAATTTGGAAACTACGCCCATGTTTGAAGCTGTGCAGGCGGAGCTGCAAACCGACCGGGCAGCCCTAATTCACAGAAGCCAGACAGTACTCCAGCAAATACTCCATAATTACGCCTTCTTCGATGTCTCCACCATCGATAAATTCAATCAGCGCGTTCTCAGGACCTTTGCCCGCGACCTGGACATACCGGCGAACTTTGAGATTGTTCTGGAAACGGATGTCCTTCTGGAAGAGGCTATCGACAATCTTATAGCCCAGGCGGGAACCGATAAACAATTGACAGATATACTCGTCGATTTTGCGCTTGAAAAGGCCGAAGATGATCGGAGCTGGGACGTCAGCGATGATTTGCTGAGAATGGGAAGACTCCTCTTTGATGAAACCCATTACCAGGATTTGGATGTCTTTTCAGAGAAAAAAATAAACGACTTTCTCCAGCTCAAAAACACTTTGCAGCGCAATCGGGACGAAACGGAAAAAATGCTCTCCAATACTGCGCAAGAAATCCTGGAGCACATCGGCTCGAATGGATTGGAGTTTTCCGATTTCTCGGGAAAATACTTCCCCAATTTCATCCAAAAAGTCTCACAAGGTGAATTCGATCTGAAGACGGATGCTAAATGGATTGAGGCATTTGGATCCAAACCGCTCTATCCGGGCCGGGTTTCCCCGGCCGTAAAAGAAATTCTGGATGCGCACATATCCTCCTTCGTAATTCTTTTTCAAAAAATCATTCAGGGATTATACCACCGGGACTTTCTGGCCAATGCCTATAAGAACATCGCTCCTTTCGCGGTTCTGGGATTGCTGCAACAAGAACTCAAAAAACTGCGGGACGAGGAAGGCTACCTGCCCATTGCCGCCTTTAACACTATAATCGCCAAAGAAATAGCCAACCAGCCCGCTCCATATATCTACGAGCGTCTTGGGGAACGGTATCAGCACTACTTTATCGACGAATTTCAAGACACTTCGGAACTTCAGTGGAATAACCTGGTGCCCCTTGTCAGCAATGCGATCGAAGGGGAATTCGAACAGGGGACCCGGGGGTCGGTTGTCCTGGTAGGGGATGCCAAACAAGCTATTTACCGCTGGAGAGGCGGTAAGGCAGAGCAATTTCTGAACCTGATAGAAGGTACAGAGAATCCTTTTCCGGTACGCGCTGAGAACGAGCCCCTACCGAAAAATTTCCGCAGCCACAAACCGCTCGTTGAATTCAACAACGATTTTTTCAGTCATATCAGCGCCTTTATGAACCGAAAGGCCTATTCTGATTTATTCGTCAAAGGCAACCAACAGGAGTACCATCACGATTCCCAGGGGTTGGTGCACCTGGAATTCATCTCCTCAGACGCAGAAAACCAGAATGACCTCTATGCCGCTCGCATCCAGGCCATTATACAGGACCTTACGGGCAGGGGATACGCCTACAGGGATATCTGCGTTCTCACGCGCCGTGGCAAAGATGGTGTGCTGATTTCTCAGCATTTGATGCAGGAGGGAATTCCCGTAAGCTCTTCTGAAACCTTATTGCTCAGGAATCATCCCGGGGTACAGTTTCTCATTACCCTGTTGAAACATTTATTAGTTCCGGAAGACGTGAATCACATTTTTGATCTGCTCTTATACCTCAGCGTAGAGCAGGAGGACCGGCACACCTGGATACACACGCAGCTCGACAGGATTGACGAAGTTTTGTCCTCCTGCGCTTTCTATACCGATCAAAACCGCTTAAGGCCTGTTTACGAGGTTGTTGAAATAGCCATTCGCCAATTTAATCTGGGCGGTCAGCAGGATGCCTATCTGGTTTTTCTGATGGACCTCATTCATGACATCGGTCAAAGCCGGGATCCTTCGATACAAACCTTTCTGGAATACTGGAAGATCAAAGAAGAGAAACTCAGTATAAGCGCCCCGGAAGGGTTTAACGCCGTCACCCTGATGACGGTCCACAAATCCAAGGGGTTGGAATTTCCAGTAGTGCTCTTCCCTTTTGCGAATTCTGATATTTACTATGAAAAAAATCCGAAGTTATGGCTTCCTGTAACCCCGGAGCGATACAGCGGTTTTAATGCTGTCCTGGTAAGCAAAAAGAAAGCCCTTTTAAATTACGACTCTCCCGCCCCCGAGCGCTATACACAAGAGCAGGAAAAACTGGAGCTGGACGCATACAACCTGCTCTACGTTGCGCACACCCGGGCGATTAAGGCCTTGTACATCATCAGTAAAAACCCCGGAAAAAAGCAGGGTACTTCAGAGCCTAAGACTTACGGCGAGGTCTATGCGCGATACCTGTCCGAAAAAGGGTTTTGGGAAGATTCCAAATCGGTCTACACCTTCGGAACCTTAGATACGGATCACACTCCCGAACCAAGTCCGGTGAAGATCCCGGTGCCTTATCGATACACGGCTCGGGATCGAATCTCGCTAAAGTTGGTAAGTCATTCGGAAAAGTATCGGGATACAGAACAAATCCAGGCTATGCAGTACGGGAACATCCTTCACTATGCGCTGAGTCTGGTGATTCACGCTTCGGATATTGAAAAGGCGGCCGCACAACTCATTGAGGAAGGCGTGATACGCCACGAGGAGTCCGCTCTTCTTAAACAGCGCCTGGAAAGCGTCGCAGGGCATCCCCGGTTGTCTCGTTATTTTGAGCCTGACGTCCGGGTTTTGAATGAGCAGGAAATCTTTTTAAAAAATGGGGTAATTTTACGACCCGATCGTCTGGTTTTCTCAAATGACAAGGCTGTGATTATGGATTATAAAACGGGCAGGCCAGATGATCAACACCGGATCCAGGTACAGGAGTACCGGGAGGCCATTCAGTCGATGGGATATATTGCCGAAGCCGCCATCGTTATTTATATCAGTGAAAACTCAGTAAACCCGGAATTTATATAACCTATGTACGGAAAGATCAAAGCACACCTGGAGCAGGAACTCGAAGAGATTAAAAAGGCAGGGCTCTTCAAAGAAGAACGCATCATAACTTCCCCCCAGGGTCCGGTTATTCGGATTTCTACCGGGGAGGAGGTATTAAA
>CAKZOC010000145.1 GCA_937136025.1 uncultured Bacteroidota bacterium | reverse complement strand
GTAGGTTCTTCCCCAGGTACCATTCAAAACGGATCCGGGATAGTTATTGAAATAATCCCGACCGAACATATAGTCTATCCGGGTCAGTTCCGCAGATATATCACTGAGAGCTTGCTGGTTTGTACCATATGCCAACTGCACTGAAGTCAGCAAGAGGTTAGGATCTGCCTGGTCTGATGCCAGGTCGTTCGGACTCACTCTTAAGTCCAGATCTGTCGTCTCACAGGAATTAAGCAACGCTCCTGCAATAAAGACTATCGAAATATATTTAAACAAATTTTTCATAATAGCTATATCATTAACAATTTTTATTAGAAGGACGCTCTAAGACTGATTCCATATCTGCGCGAGCTTGGACCGTTAAGGAAGTCAAAGCCTCGCCCATTTCCGATTCCAACCCCTTGTACGTTAGGGTCAAATTTAGCACCGGCTGGGGTGTTGTAGGCATCATACCAGAGGTTGAAACCCTGAGCCGTAATTGTCAACTGACCAAACGGCGTCTTGTCGAGAAATTTCTTCGGGAAGCTGTAACCAAAAGAAAGCTCTTGAAGACGGATCACAGAAGCATCGTAAATACGTGTTTCGGTGGGCCCGAATAACAGGTTGCTGAAGAAATACGTAGAGTTGTTGATCTGTCTGTTGTTAGGCTCCCCTGTGGTTTGATTCACACCCGGAAGGATATACGTGTTCAGACGATCGGCAGTTTCTACGATCAGACCCCGTCCAAGAAGGGCAGCGACAGTACTGGAAAGTACATCTCCACCTTTGATGTGGTTGATCTGGAAATTCAGACTCCAGTTCTTGAAGCGCAAGGTGTTGATGAAGTTCATGGTGTAATCCGGAACTGCATCTCCTACAATCGGCACATTGCCGTCTGCATCCTGCTCCACAACCACGTAGTTACCCGCATCATTCACCAGGAAGTTTCCGTCGGCATCCCGTCCGATAGCTGTACCTACAATGGTACCCAGGGATTCGCCTTCTATCGCGGCATTCGATCCGCGGAAAAGTCCACCGCCTTCTGCCAAACTACCGGCATAAGCGATAAAGTCCTGATCCTGTTGAGTTACGGTTTCTTTATTGGTAAAGAAATTTACTCTTGAATTCCAATTAAAGTTTTCACTTCTAAAAATGTCGATTCCGAAATCGGCTTCCCATCCTTTATTGGTGATTTCACCAATGTTGTTCTGAGTAAAGCTAAAACCTGTAGAAGGAGAAAGTGGCTCAGTTACGATAAGGTCATTGGTTTTCCGGTCGAAGTATGTGGCTTCAAACGAGATCCGCTGATCCCAGAATCGGGCCTCAAGTCCGAATTCGAGCTCTTCCAGAAGCTCAGGCTTCAAATCCGGATTTGCCCGGAAGTTGTCTACCTGGTTTGTGGTCAGAAGTGAACCTCCGAAAGGATCTGTAAAACGGAGCGTGTTCTGCTCGATAACATTGATCGTTGGATATCCCGTTGGGAAGGTGGCTGAAGTACCGTAGCTGGCCCGCAACTTGAGGTAGTTCATGCCGATGTTGTTGTTCCAGTCTCCCTGAAAAGCATTGATAGGAAGGAAAGAAACACTTACTCCCGGATACGTCTTACTGTTGTTCTCCGTGGTCAGGTTAGAAACCCAGTCTGTACGGGCAGAGACGTTCAGGAATAAGAAGTTGTCATAGTCCAGGGTCGCCTGGCCCAGGATACCAACAATATTCCTTTTTTGGGAGAATTGAATTGGTGTTTGGTTTTCGTAGTTGAAGTGTCTTTTCACTCCGAACACGATTTGGCCTGTACTGGCAGCACCTTGCTGGTCAAAGTTATCCTGACGCGAAGTGGCACCCAAAGTAAAGGTCATCCCCAATTTCTCTGAAAGGTCGTAATTCCCGTTAATGGCGAAAAAGTGATCCCAGATAGAATTGTTGTTATCATAGGTGTCCAGGAACCCAAAGATCGCCTGTGTAAATTCTACACCCCCTTTATTGGAGCTATTCGTGTTACGCTCGTTGTAAAAGTCAAGACCACTCCTCCATGTAAGGGAAAGGTTGTCGTTGATATCGTAATTTAACGAAGCTGTCCAGTTCACACGGTTGGTGAGCTGACGATAAGTAACGTTCTTGGCAGTCCACCGTGGGTTGATAATGTCATTACCATTTCGGTAATACACACTGGAGCCATCGATCGGGTTTTCAAAAGGCAGCCCCATCAGGTCCACAGATATCGGCGTAAACATTACGTTACCGTAAACGGAGAGACCGTCTGTTCCGTTACCCCGTGAAGAGGCGATCGGAGGTGTCTTATAATCCGTACGGGCATAGTTGGCTGTCGCCTGAATCGTGAATCTATTGCTCAATTGAGAACGTCCACCTACCGAAAGGTTGAATCGATTCAGGGAGTTTCCGGGAGTAAATCCTTTATCATCCAGATATCCGACATTCACATTGAAGCTTGTACTTCCATCCTGAGTTCCGCCTGCGATGTTCACGTTGGTATTGGAAACGGATCCGGGGCGGAAGAAACCTTCAACAGAGTTATAAGGCTTCCAGTCGTAACGCGCTCCCTGTAATTCCGGGAAGGCGTCTCTCGTCTTGGCTACAGACGTCGTGGAATACGGGTGTTCCAGGGTTCCCTGGTCATCAATCGCAGATTGCTGTCCCCATCCGGCTACACCGTCGCGCTCAAAACTAGGACCCCAGTTGGAGAAAAACCATCCGAAGGACTGGTCAAAACCATTACCGAATTCCTGTTGGTAATCCGGGATTGATGCCATCTCGTTGGTAAAGAAGGACTGAGAAATAGTGATTTCAGTCTTCTTGGCTCCAGTCGAGGCCGAACCGGCCTTGGTCGTAACGAGGATGACCCCGTTTTTTCCTTGTGTTCCATAGAGGGTGGCAGCAGCCAGACCTTTAAGGACTTCAATGTTCTCAATGTTGTTGGGATCGAGATCCAGAAAACGGGAAGACCCGGTGTTCCCACCGATAAAATCCCCTGTTGCGTTCGTGTCATTACTGAATGGAACTCCATCCACGATAAAGAGTGCCTGGTTCGATCCACTGAAGGAACTAAGACCCCTTACTGTAATGTTGGTACCCGAACCGGACATACCACCAGCGGCAGTAATCTGAACCCCTGAAGCTTTACCCGAAAGAACCCGGGCAACATCTCCTTCAGCTCGTCCCTCCAGAGACTCAGCGCCCACAGAAGCAACAGCGTATCCGAGAGCTTTCTTTTCTCTCTTGATACCCTGGGCAGTTACCACAACCTCTTCGAGTGCCTGCGCATCTTCCAGCATTTGGACATTGATAACGCTACCTGCACCAACTGTCCTGCGCTCGTCCTTTTGGCCGATGTAGGAGAAGAGAAGTACCTGTCCGGCGCTGGCCGAAATCTGATAGTTCCCATCGAAGTCAGATTGGGTACCCGTTGTGGTGCCCTCTACAACAATGTTGACCCCAGGTAACGGAAGGCCATCCTGATCGGTGACCGTACCTGAAATCGTTTTGTCTTGTGCAAACGAAATCTGCACAATAAACGCTAGCAACAGCGTCAAGATTCCATTCAATTTTGTTCTCATTGTTTAATTATTTGAATTAGCTAATTGCGAAAATCTTAATTTCATGTTAATAATCCAAACTTATTTTAATAAAACTTTAAGTCGGGTTGTGTTAATTGAGGTTCTTTTCTTCACGGAATTCTTATTTGTGAATTCGATAATCCCAAGGTCTTAAAATTGTGACATCCGAATATTTTTGGAGTGCGGAGGCGACCGGGCCGGGTGGCAGTCAATGTGATACCTGTATTAATAAGGTATGGCGTCGTTTTAGATTTCGATAGTAAAGCAGGTGTTTTCGGGCCGGGCAAGGTTACGGGATAATTGTGATTATAAGGCGTGATCTTTTATATAGAAAAGACTCGTTCTAAATACTGATCGGCCTCGTTTAAAGTAAACCGCGGACTCAACCTGTCCAAAAGGGG
>CAKZOC010000144.1 GCA_937136025.1 uncultured Bacteroidota bacterium | reverse complement strand
CATCCGTCTTATGGGAGGCTGTAAGCGCATTAGTCATCCCCAAAAGGGTGAGTACGATCTCCTTGGATTTGAATTTTTCACTGGTCCCCTGAACGGTCTGAAGCAATTTAACGACATTCTCCCGGGCTTCCTCTTTTTCTTTGGGATTCCGGGTATTGTCATCCATATCGGCTCCATCCCCGTTTATAGCGTCGAACTCCTCCCCGAAATAGTGGAGAATAAACTTTCGCCTGGACATACTGGTCTCGGCATAAGCGACAATCTCCTGAAGGAGCGCATTGCCTATTTCCTGCTCGGCTACCGGTTTTCCGGCCATAAACTTTTCGAGCTTTTCGACATCTTTATAGGAATAAAACGCCAGGCAATGTCCTTCTCCCCCATCGCGCCCGGCACGACCCGTTTCCTGATAATAACTCTCTATACTTTTTGGAATATCGTGGTGAATCACATACCGGACATCCGGCTTATCGATACCCATGCCAAAAGCGATGGTGGCGACCACCACATCCACATCTTCCATCAGGAACATGTCCTGGTACCTGGAGCGCGTCTTAGCATCAAAGCCCGCGTGGTAAGGAACTGCGGAGATACCATTGACTTGCAGCACCTGTGCCAGGCCTTCCACCTTCTTGCGGCTCAGGCAATAGATGATTCCCGACTTGCCCACATTCTTTTTTACAAACCGGATGATATCGGCATCCACATTCTTGGTTTTCAGCCGTACTTCGTAAAAAAGGTTCGGACGATTGAAGGATGCCTTAAAAACACGTGCATCTGTAATCCCCAGATTCTTCAGGATATCCTCCTGAACCTTCGGGGTTGCCGTGGCCGTCAGGGCAATGATGGGAATGTCTTCTCCCAGACGTTCAATTATGGATCGGAGGTTGCGGTATTCGGGTCTGAAATCATGCCCCCATTCCGAGATGCAATGGGCTTCATCTATGGCTACAAAGGAGAGCTTAACCCCTTTGAGAAATTCAATATACTCCGCTTTGGTCAGGGATTCCGGGGCGACATAGAGCAGCTTGGTGATCCCGCTGGTGATATCGTCCTTTACGCGTCTGACCTCGTTTTTGGTGAGGGAACTGTTCAGTACATGTGCCACACCCTCCTGGTTTGAAACACCGCGGATGGCATCCACCTGATTCTTCATCAGTGCAATGAGGGGAGAAACCACAATGGCGGTTCCCTCCTCAATCAGGGCGGGAAGCTGGTAACAGAGTGACTTTCCTCCTCCGGTAGGCATGATTACAAAGGTATTCCTGCCCTCCAGGAGTGTTTTAATAACTTCCTCCTGAAGCCCCTTGAATTGCGAAAACCCAAAATACTTTTTCAGGGACCCCTTTAAATCAATGTCTCGTTTAATCATGCTTCACCTGTTCTGCACATTCCCCAAAGATTATTCAGGGTATCTCCCCCGGGCTGGCGCGGGCTTTTGGAAGAAAAACAAAGCCCAATCGGGAAAAGGGAAAAGATTGGAATTCTTTCGAATAAGTTTGTGTAATTTTGTTTCTTAAAGATAGCACATTCTTTGAGATGACCATCTTTTTTAAGGCTATTTTAAGGAAACCGGGGGTTCATTTGTTAATATTAAAGAAACCTTGAAGGATCAGAAAGCGATACTGGATATAGCACGCAAGACTATTGACGCTGAGGCTGCTGCCATTGAAAACCTCAGTTCCCTGATCGATGCAGATTTTGCAGAAACCGTTTCCTGCATTCTACAGTCAGAGGGACGGGTGGTGATCAGTGGGATTGGCAAAAGTGCAATCATCGCCTCGAAGATTGTCGCCACAATGAATTCCACAGGTACTCCTGCCATTTTTATGCATGCTGCTGACGCCATCCATGGGGATCTGGGGACCATTCAGAAAAACGACGTGGTGATCTGCATCTCCAAAAGCGGAAACACACCTGAGATAAAAATGCTCGTACCCCTTATTCAAAGGGGCACCAATACGCTTATCGGCATGACGGGAAATATGGACTCTTTTCTGGCTGAAAAAGCAGATTTCGTCCTCAATACCTTTGTCGAAAAAGAAGCCTGTCCAAATAATCTGGCACCCACTACCAGTACCACGGCACAATTGGTTATGGGCGATGCCCTGGCCATCTGCCTTTTAAAATTGCGCGGGTTCAGCAGTCGGGACTTTGCTCAATACCATCCCGGGGGGACGCTCGGAAAAAAACTCTATCTCACCGTGGGCGAGATCACCAGCCAGAATCTGATGCCCCGGGTTTCGGCAGATACCCCTGTTAAGGATGCCATAGTGGAGATTTCTGAAAAAATGCTGGGCGTTACCGCCGTTCTCGAGAACGGAAAGCTCATCGGGATTATCACAGACGGGGACATTCGCAGAATGCTCAACAAATACGACAATATCAGTGGGCTCCTTGCCCGGGATATCATGAGTGCCAACCCTAAAACCATCGGAACAGACGTCCTCGCCATCAAAGCGCTCAAACAAATGCAGGACAACGACATTTCGCAATTATTGGCGGTTGATGATGGTCAATATCAAGGAGTAGTCCATATTCATAACCTCATGAAGGAAGGTATCATCTGATGGCTAAGATGGAAAAGAATCCGAATGAGATGTCCTTTCTGGATCATCTGGAGGTCCTGCGCTGGCATCTGATCCGTTCGACAGTGGCGGTCGTATTGATCGGTTTGGTTGCCTTCCTCATGAAAGACTTCATTTTCGATACTGTCATTTTCGGGCCCAAAAAAATGAGTTTTCCGACCTATCGGTTGTTCTGCGATATCGCAACGCGAATGGGTCTTGAATCTGCTTTTTGCGCAGAGTCTCTTCCGTTTACCATCCAGAACCGTACCATGGCCGGGCAGTTTTCGGCCCACATCTGGACTTCGATCTGGGCAGGATTTATTGTTGGCTTTCCCTATTTGCTTTACGAAATGTGGAAGTTTATAAGTCCGGGGCTCTACGAAAATGAACGGAAAAACTCCAGGGGATTTATCCTTATTGCTTCCCTGTTGTTTTTTATGGGTGTGCTCTTTGGGTATTACGTCGTGGCGCCCCTTTCCATAAATTTTCTGGGCACCTACCAGGTCAGTAAAGAAGTGCTCAACGAAATCGACATTTCGTCTTTTATCTCGACCGTGCGGGCTTCTGTAATTGCCTGCGGCATCATGTTTGAATTGCCCATTATCATCTATTTCCTCACCAAAGTAGGCCTGGTGACGCCGGAGATTCTGACTAAATACCGTAAAATCGCCCTGGTCCTGGTCCTGATCCTCTCCGCCATCATTACGCCTCCGGACGTCGCCAGCCAGATCATTGTCGCTGTACCCGTGCTGGTTCTGTATCAGTTGAGTATTTTCATATCGGGAAGGGTGTTGAAAAATCAGGCTAAAAAAGAAAAAATGGAAGCGGAAAGCCGGCGGAACAGGCGGTAAAGGGCCGTGCCCCATCGTTAAATATTTTGAAATTCTTTTTTACCGGGGGTAAAAAGAATTAGTTTTAACCCACTTAGTATGCAGCTCAAAGCCGTAAATATCATGAAATCGTACCGGGGCCGGAAAGTGGTCAAGGGGATTTCCCTGGAGGTAAACCAGGGAGAGATCGTAGGCTTACTGGGGCCTAACGGGGCTGGAAAAACCACTTCCTTCTATATGATTGTGGGCCTGATTAAACCCAACGGCGGAAATATTTACCTGGATGAGACAGAAATCACCAATTTCCCAATGTACAAAAGAGCTCAGTACGGCATCGGGTATCTCGCACAGGAGGCCTCTGTTTTCAGAAAATTAAGTGTAGAGGACAATATTCTGAGCGTACTGCAACTCACCAAACTCAGTAAAAAAGAGCAACTCGAGCGCCTGGAAAATCTGTTGGAAGAATTCGGGATCGGCCATATCCGCAAAAACAGGGGCGACCTGTTGTCCGGTGGTGAAAGGCGCAGGACAGAAATCGCCAGAGCACTGGCTACCGATCCTTCCTTTATTCTTCTCGACGAGCCCTTCGCCGGGGTAGATCCGGTGGCGGTTGAAGACATTCAAAGGATTGTAGCCCAGCTAAAGAACAAAAACATCGGTATCCTTATCACGGATCATAATGTTCAGGAAACCCTGGCCATTACGGAACGGTCGTATCTTATGTTCGAAGGGGGCATTCTCAAATCGGGTATCCCGGAAGACCTGGCTGAAGACGAAATGGTTCGAAAAGTATATCTGGGGCAGAATTTTGAGCTTCGCAAAAAGAAACTTTCCTTTTAGTCCATTTCGAGCGTATCGGAAGCCTTCGGACTCATCAATGAGAACAAGACATAAGCGATTACGATTAAAGGGATCGCCAGAAACTGAAGGGTAAGAACCAGAACCAGACTCAGTATCAGAAAGATGTATTTGATACTATTGTCTTTAAAACTGTAATTGTCAAATTTCAGGGCAAATAATCGAATCGGAGCGTTTAACAGGTAGGAGCTCAATACGGTTAAACCGAACAAAAACAGTGGATTCAGGATCAGGGTATTGGTAAACTCACTTCCATTGTACATCAGGATAAGGGGAAGTGAAAGAATTAAAAGGGCATTGGCCGGGGAGGGCAAACCGACAAAAGAGTTTACCTGATTTTCGTCCAGATTAAAGCGTGCTAGCCGAAGTGCCGTGGACATCGTGATCATCAAACCGAGAAAGGGAAACCAGGCGCCCCACCAACCATCACTATCCAGAGCTTCTGCGAAAAAGCTATCGGCATTCCACCCGGCATTGACGGACATGGCCAGCAACTGACACATCACCAGCCCGGGCACCAGGCCACTGGTGATCATATCGGCCAGGGAATCCAGTTGAATTCCCAGTTCGGACTGCACGCCCATTTTTCGGGCCAGCAACCCATCGGCAAAATCACAAAGCACTCCGAGTATAAAAAAAACAGCCGCCCATTCCAGGCGGTTCAATACAGCAAAGACCGCAGCAATAGAGCCAAAAAGTACATTTAACAGCGTAATGATATTCGGAAGATGCTTCATAAGTAAGGGTCGGTTTTCGTAAAAATAGTACAAATCACTTAAACGGTAGTATAAGGGATTTCTCCAATTCTTCCTGCCCCCGGGCCATAGGGTTGCAGGTATATAAATTATTCGGAACTTTGGTCCAAACCCCAAATGGGAATCGAAGCAATAATGAAAGTATCTTCTTTGCTATTTTTACTGATCTGTCTCTTGTCTCTTTCTATTTCGAGGGCTCAGACCGTTACGGCCAGTCCCGAAGCACAGTTCAGTGTGATTACCTGTGGCCCCGGCAGCGAACTGTACGCGACATTCGGACATAGCGCATTTCGGTTCAGAGATCCCTCCCAGGGGATCGACTGGGTGTACAACTACGGTACATTCGACTTTGACGCTCCTAATTTTTATATAAAGTTTGTAAGAGGGAAACTTCCGTACGCCCTGTCCAAACAGCGATTTGAAAATTTCCTGTACACCTATCAACTCGAGAACCGCTATGTGCGCGAACAACTTCTAAACCTTACCGGGGCGGAAACCGAAGCCCTTCTGGACTATCTGGAACAAAATAACCAACCCGAAAACCGGTATTACAAATATGACTTTCTCTTTGAGAACTGCGCTACCAAGATACCTGAAGTGCTCACCAAAGTGCTCGGTCCTCCCCTGAAGTATTCCTATGAACATCTCAGTGAAAGCCGAAGCTTCAGGGATCTGATTCAGGACAATTTAAACTGGAATTCCTGGTCGAGTTTCGGAATAGACCTCGCCCTGGGCGCTGTTATCGATCGGGAAGCCACTGGCAGCGAATTCTCTTTCCTTCCGAAGTACGTAGAGCAGCAAGTTGAAAACGCCTCCCTGGACGACCACGCTCTGGGGGGGCGAAAACGCCCTATTCTGGAACTGAATGCTCCAAAATCGAATGCTTTTTTTACGGCTACCCCTCTCTTCTGGACGCTTCTGGTACTCGGAATGACCCTTGTCATTACCTGGATCGACTATCGAAATCAAACGCGAAGCAGCGTTCTTGATTTCCTGCTTTTTTTCACTACCGGTGCGGCCGGTTGCCTTTTGCTGTTTCTCTGGTTTTTTACGGACCATACGGCTACGGCCTGGAACGCCAACCTCTTGTGGGCCTTTCCTGCGAATGTGTTACTTGCCTTCGGCGTATTCTCAAGGCCTTCTGGAAGGCCAATGAAACGGAAATACCTGATTTTGCTCCTGGTATTATTCGCCCTATGCACCGGGCTCTGGCTCACCGGAGTTCAGGTTTTTTCACCTGTAGTTCTCCCTTTATGGGGCGCCCTGATGCTCCGCTATATGTTTTTGATTCACATGGAAAAAACCTCGCTTTGAACCTACTCAGTGCCGAAAATCTCACAAAATCGTTCGGAGAACGGGTATTGTTCTCCGATCTCACCTTTGGCATCAATCAGGGGCAGAAGATTGCCCTAGTAGCGCGCAACGGGACCGGAAAAAGTACACTTCTCGATATCCTCGCCGGTAAACACAATGCCGACAGCGGGGAGGTAACCACGCGTAAAGGAACTAAAATAGGATATCTCGAACAGGAGCCTTACCTGGATCCGGGCTTAACGGTATACGAAACCCTATTTGCGTCTGGAAACACGTTGGTTAAAATTATAGCCGCATACGAAAAAGCCCTGGAAAACCCGGCAGATGAAAAAGCCTACCAACGCGCTTTTGAAGCCATGGAACAGGCCAATGCCTGGGACCTTGAAACCCGTTATAAACAAATTCTCTCAAAACTCGGACTGGACGATACCGGTGTGCGGGTCGGGAGTTTGTCCGGAGGGCAGCGGCGGAGACTGGCCCTGGCACATATTTTATTGGATACGCCGGATGTTCTGATTCTCGACGAACCCACCAATCATCTGGATCTGGGCATGATCGAATGGCTGGAAGCCTACTTCAAAGACAACGTCAGTACACTTTTTATGGTCACCCACGACCGGTATTTTCTGGACCGGGTGTGCAATCACATTCTGGAACTGGACGAAGGGGTACTGCACAACTACAAGGGCAATTACGCCTACTACCTGCAGGAAAAAGAATCCCGGGAGGCCTTTCAAGCCGTCAATCTGCAGAAAACCAAAGCCCTTTTCAAGAAAGAATTGCAGTGGATGCGCCGTCAGCCGAAAGCGCGGACAACCAAATCAAAAGCGCGTATTGCTGATTTCGACGCCCTCAAAGACAGAGCCTCTGAAAGACGTAAAATTCACGAAGTAGAACTCGAGATTCAGATGGAACGCCTGGGCACCAAAGTCCTGGAGCTTCATAATATTTCAAAAAAGCATGGGGACCGGCTCCTTTTTGAGAATTTCAACCACAATTTCAAACGAGGGGAACGGGTGGGTCTGGTCGGATCTAACGGCAGCGGAAAATCCACTTTTCTCGAAATAGTCTGTGGCAATATCCCGCCGGATACCGGTAAAGTAGTCCGGGGTGAAACGCTCAAAATGGGGTATTATACCCAGGAAGGACTCCAGGTACAACCCGGACAACGGGTCATTGACGTCATCCGGGAATTCGGAGATTATATCCCCTTAAAAAAAGGACGGGAACTCAGTGCGTCACAGTTATTGGAGCGGTTTTTATTCGATCGGAAACAACAGTATGATTTTACCGAGAAGTTAAGTGGAGGAGAGCGCAAAAGGCTTTTCTTATGTACCGTACTGATCCAAAATCCCAATTTTCTGATCCTGGATGAACCTACGAATGACCTGGACATCATCACTCTGAATGTGCTGGAAAACTTCTTGCTGGATTATCCCGGCACTCTGCTGATCGTCTCTCACGACCGGTACTTTATGGATAAAATCACCGATCATCTCTTCCTCTTCGACGGGGCAGGGACGATTACGGATTTCCCCGGTAACTATTCAGACATGCGCGAATTTAATGAGCAATCCGCCACCGCCCAAAAGCCTGAGGTTGAAAAGGGGGATCCCTCAAAAAAAACCACACCCCCCCGAAAAGGGAAACTCAGCTATTCCCAACAGCGTGAAATCAATACCCTGGAGAAGGACATCAGTGCCCTGGAAAAACAAAAATTGGCATTGGAAGCACGGATGATGACACCGGAACTCCCGGGTGAGGAACTCGATAAGGCATCCAAAGAATTCGCGTCAGTGCTCAGTGCACTGGAGACAAAAACAGAGCGATGGTTTGAACTTTCATCTCTGGAAATCGAGGATTGAAAAGGTTTAACCCTAATTATGAAGCCTAATGTCAGGGATTCTTAGCAAAGCGCTCTTCTGGTTTCAGGCCAAAAACAGGCATGGGGTTCATTCCCCTTTTATCTATGAATTCCTGGATCAGGCGGTATATACCCGGGATGTAAAGAAAGGGCCGCCACGGCAACGACTCCTTAGAGCCACCCGGGTCCATTTCAGCCCGGAACGAATTTGGGTGAGCACAGACCTGCCCGCGAATTCGGGAATCCTAAAAGAACCGAACGCGGATCCGGCCCTCCAAAGACCGTCCTTTGATCTCTTTGTATTTGACATGCCTTCACAGGAAGTGACGGAGGTCCTCAACGATACTGCGTTATGGCATAACGACAGCATCGTATACCTGGGAAATATAAGATCTTCCGCTTCTGCCTGTGCCCTGTGGGAGCAAATCCGTGTGCATCCTTCGGTTCGCGTTTCCGTGGAGGCCTATTGGGAAGGATTGCTGTTTTTCAGAAAAGAACAGGCGAAGCAGCATTTTAAAATACGAACATAAACTCCTATTTTTGAAGGTTATGGGAAATGAAGTATTCTACATTCTCGGCGGATTGGCAGTGGTCTATTTTGCTATTACTTTTTACAATAAAAAGCAATCCAAAAGAAGAAAATCGCGCGCTTTTATGGAAGGTCGAAAACTCAGGGACCGAAAGGATACCGATTCGTGAAGCCATCTGAGATTTGAGAAAAATAAGCTATGAAAATATATACAAAAACAGGGGATCGGGGAACTACAGCACTTTTTGGAGGCACCCGGGTACCCAAACACCACATCCGCATTCAGAGTTATGGAACGGTGGACGAACTCAATTCCTGGATCGGACTTTTAAGAGACCAGCAGATTGAAAACCGACATCGGGAGTTCCTGCTCATCATTCAGGACAAGCTGTTTACAGCAGGATCCATGCTGGCGACCGAGACTGAGGCACCCGGAGCACCGGGGCGAAAAGGCCGAATTGAAATCCCACAGGTGATACCTCAAGATGTGACCGCTCTGGAGGATGAAATGGACCGCCTGGATGCCGACCTCCCGCCCATGACCAATTTTATCCTCCCCGGAGGCCACCCCGTAGTGTCATACTGTCATATTGCCCGTACCGTTTGCAGACGCGCTGAGCGTATGACGACCTTGTTGAACGAACAAAGCCCCATTTCCGAAATATTGATGATTTATCTGAATCGCCTTTCGGATTACCTCTTTATCCTGGCGCGAAAATTATCTTCAGATCTCCAGGCAGATGAGATAAAATGGATTCCAAACCCCCCGGTGGAATAAATTCGGAATTTCACCGTTAAGTAGTTGCCTTTTCCATAAAAATTCCTTAGTGTTAGTAATTAAGCTAAAATTTACTTTGACGTTTTGGTTTTAAATATATTTTTGCAAAAATTTAAAAACGCAGTGTTGCTATGTATTGGACATTAGAATTAGCCTCCTACTTAAGTGATGCCCCCTGGCCGGCCTCCAAAGACGAATTGATAGATTACGCCATTCGTACAGGAGCTCCATTGGAAGTCGTGGAAAATCTGCAGTCCATGGAAGAGGAAGGTGGCGAGATCTACGAATCCATAGAGGAAATCTGGCCGGATTATCCCACAGAAGAAGATTATTTGTGGAACGAAGACGAATACTGACAATCCGCATAACAATCCCTTAAAAGTCTCCCCGGAGGCTTTTTTTTTATGTAATTTTGGCAGCCCGGGCCCTCTTTTCCGGCTGTAGTGAAAACTGGAATACCTTTTGTACCGGAGAAAGGGTCTGAAAATAGCATTCAGGGCTGCCCCTATTATGGTTGCCAACGGAAATGCGACCGCTTCAGGCGACAGAAAACAACATTAAAATTATGAGTCTAGTCAATACGATCTTAAAAGCATTTGTAGGAGACAAAGCTAAAAAAGACGTCAAGTCCCTCCAACCTCTGGTTGAAAAAATCAGGTCTTTCGGGGCCGGTCTCGAGTCGCTCTCCAACGACGAACTCAGAGAAAAAACCACGGCATTTAAAGCCCTTATTCAGGAGCGCATCGCCGATCTGGAGGCCCAGATTTCCGAATTGCGCGAACAGGTTAAGAACTCTGCGGATATCGATCTGAATGAAAGTCTCTACAGTCAGATAGATCAACTCCAGGATGCCTCCTATCAGAAAACTGAGGAAACCCTGGAGGAAATACTTCCCGAGGCGTTTGCCGTTGTTAAAGAAACCGCCCGAAGATTCGCTTCAAACCCCGAACTCGTAGTTAGTGCCAGTGAGTTTGACCGAAAACTTTCGGCGACCTCGGAGTATGTAACCCTCGATGGCGACAAAGCGGTCTGGAGTAATTCATGGGATGCCGCCGGAAAAGAAGTCACCTGGGATATGGTGCATTACGACGTGCAGTTGATCGGAGGGATTGTCCTGCATCAGGGTAAAATTGCCGAAATGCAGACCGGGGAAGGGAAAACCCTCGTGGCCACCCTGCCTATGTACCTCAATGCCCTTTCCGGAAAGGGCGTACATCTGGTGACTGTCAATGATTACCTCGCCAAAAGGGATAGTGCCTGGATGGGTCCCATATTCGAATTCCACGGACTCTCTGTGGACTGTATCGACAAACATAAGCCCAATTCGGAGAGCCGACGGGCGGCCTACAATGCCGATATCACGTACGGCACAAATAATGAATTTGGTTTTGATTACCTCAGGGACAATATGGCGCATACCCCGGGTGATTTGGTACAGCGCCCCCACCATTACGCTATTGTGGATGAGGTAGATTCGGTTTTGGTCGATGATGCCCGAACACCCCTTATCATATCCGGACCGGTTCCCGAAGGTGACCGGCACGAGTTTCAGGAACTCCGGCCTAAGGTATCGGAACTGGTACAAAAACAACAGCGCTATCTGACGGGAGTACTGGCCGAAGCGAAAAAGAAAATTGCCGAAGGGGATACCAAAGAAGGAGGCTTCCTCCTGCTCCGTGTTCACAGAGGTCTGCCCAAAAACAAAGCCCTGATTAAATTCCTGAGCGAAGAAGGGATCAAACAGCTCCTTCAGAAAACGGAGAATTTCTACATGCAGGACAACAATCGGGAAATGCCTCAGGTAGATGCCGAATTGCTTTTTGTCATCGATGAGAAGAACAACCAGATTGAGCTTACGGATAAGGGAATCGAGTACGTTTCAGGAGATCAGGACAGCGGCTTTTTTATCATGCCCGACATTGGAGGGGAAATCGCCCGAATCGAGAATCAAAATCTGGAAATTGAGGAAGAGGCACGCTTAAAAGAAGAACTCTTTAAAGATTTTGCCATAAAAAGTGAGCGGGTACACACCATGACCCAATTGCTCAAGGCCTACGCCCTTTTCGAAAAAGATGTGGAATACGTGGTCATGGAGAACAAGGTAATGATCGTCGATGAGCAAACCGGACGGATCATGGACGGACGGCGGTATTCCGACGGACTGCACCAGGCCATTGAGGCTAAAGAGAATGTAAAGATCGAGGCGATGACCCAGACCTTTGCGACCATTACACTGCAGAACTACTTCAGGATGTACCGCAAACTGTCAGGGATGACAGGAACCGCCGTTACAGAGGCTGGCGAATTCTGGGAGATCTACAAACTGGATGTTGTAGAAATTCCGACCAACCGGCCTATTGCCCGGGATGACCGCAATGATTTGATTTACAAGACCAAACGCGAAAAGTACAATGCGATTATCGACGAGGTCATCGAGCTCTCGAACGCACAGAGACCCGTACTTATCGGTACGACCTCTGTGGAGGTTTCAGAATTGCTGTCCCGGATGCTCAACATCCGTAAAATCAATCATAATGTCCTCAATGCCAAACTGCACAAAAAAGAGGCCGATATTGTCGCTGAAGCCGGGAATCCCGGTGTTGTTACCATTGCGACCAATATGGCCGGACGGGGTACGGATATTAAACTAAGTGATGCGGTCAAAAAAGCCGGAGGTCTGGCCATTATAGGTACCGAGCGGCACGACTCCCGAAGGGTGGATCGACAGCTCAGAGGTCGGTCAGGACGTCAGGGAGATCCGGGAAGTTCTCAGTTTTACGTCTCGCTCGAGGATAATCTTATGCGGTTATTCGGCTCGGAGCGCGTCGCCAAAATGATGGACCGTATGGGACTGAAAGAAGGGGAAGTCATTCAGGCAGGAATGATGACCAAATCCATCGAACGGGCTCAGAAAAAAGTGGAGGAAAACAATTTTGGTATCCGAAAGCGACTCTTAGAGTACGACGATGTCATGAACGCCCAACGCGAGGTGGTTTACAAGCGCAGAAGGCATGCCCTGCAGGGAGATCGCCTGAAGGTGGATATCGCCAATATGATCTACGATACCTGTGAGGTTATTGCGGAGACCAATAAAATGGCGAATGATTACAAGAATTTTGAATTTGAGCTGATCAAGTACTTCTCCATCACTGCCCCGATAGATGAAGAGGAATTCGGCAAAATGTCCTTTCAGGATATTGCGAGAACGATCTACTCAGCCACATACGAGCACTATCATCAGAAGATGGAGCGCTCGGCGGCTTCCGCTTTTCCTGTTATCAAAAAAGTGTTTGAAGACAATTCCAACAAATTCGAGCGCATTGTAGTCCCCTTTACAGATGGAATTAAAACGCTCAATGTTGTGACCGACCTCCAGAAGGCCTACGACACAGAAGGGAAACAATTGATTACCGATTTTGAGAAGAATATTTCTCTCGCGATTATAGACGATTCCTGGAAAACCCATCTCAGAAAGATGGACGAGATGAAACAGTCCGTTCAGCTTGCCGTTCACGAGCAAAAGGATCCCCTGTTGATCTATAAATTTGAGGCTTTCGAACTCTTTAAGTCCATGATCGAAAAAGTGAATAAAGAGATCGTCTCCTTTTTGTTTAAAGGAGAACTTCCATCGGCAAATACTCAGGAAATCCAGGAAGCACGCCAGGTGCGACGTCCAAAGGATAATCTGAAAACCTCCAAAGCTGAGATCCCCAACAGCGATGAACTTGCGGCTCAAAGCAGGGCAGCGGGTGCCACACAGGGCCAGCGGCCCCAGGTTACGGAAACCATCACCCGGGAAACCGTTAAAATAGGCAGAAATGAAAGAGTTACGATTAAAAACGTCCTTTCCGGAGAGAATAAAACCGTGAAGTTTAAACAGGCCGAACCCCTGATTTCAAAAGGGGAATGGGTGCTTGTGGACCACTGATTCGGACGCTGTATTTAGCTCAAAAACGATCCCCCCGGGGATCGTTTTTTATGTGTAGTGCATACCTATTTTGATACTAATGCAATAAGAAGTAGTTTTACTTCTGTAAACCCATACCCTCATTAGTCCCCGCCACCGCCTATGCCGACTAAGCCGTTTTTTATCAGAATGGAAAAAAAACGAAAGCATCTGGAGCGGTCACAGGATGCCTCCCACCTCTTGCAGACCACCAGTATTTTTGCAGCAATCGGGTGTGTATTGCTGGCAGCTATCAGTTGGTATTTTCTGGAGGTTTCAGAACCCCTGCCTTTGCTTCTCATTGCCCTGGCGCTGATTTTTGGTCTGCAGTTTGCCCTGCTTAAACACTTTCCAGAAAAGACGCTGGCGTATTTGTTGATCAATGGCCTGGGCTATGCCGTGATTTTTGCGGTAAGTCTTTATTCGGGAGGTGTGGCCAGCCCTTTTATCTGTGTATTCGCGCTGTTTATTCTGGGCGGATACCTGATCAAAACCCAAATCGGGAATCTCTATTTGGGGGCCGCTGTACTTTATATCGTTTTACTACTGGTTTACCGCCCAGGTTTTGAAGCCTTTGAAAGCGCTGTTCCTGCGGGGAGGGAACCGCTTTTTTCAGCCCTTGTTTTTCTGTTTTTTCTCTTAGTATTGGGCAGTACCTTCGGAAAAAGGCTTACCCGAAACCTGCATGCCTTATACCGGGGTAAGGAGGAGATGGAACAAAAGGCCAATGAAAAAGAAATGCTGCTTAAGGAAGTACATCACCGCGTTAAAAACAATTTACAAACCGTCTCGAGCCTGCTTCGGATGCAGGGCAGAGCGGTGGAAGACCCCCAAACCTTAAGTCAGATACGCAGCAGTCAAAATCGGGTGGTCTGTATGGCCATGGTGCACGAAATGCTCT
>CAKZOC010000143.1 GCA_937136025.1 uncultured Bacteroidota bacterium | reverse complement strand
CGTTCGAGCGCGAACAGCGGCATCAGCTGGGTGTCGACGAAACCCGCGCCGGGGCTGAGGATGGTGCGCTTGCCGTTGAGCAGCACCAGCGTGCGCTGCGGCCCGAGCCCGCGCAGGTTGAGCGAGCCGACGCCCTGGAAACCCTGTGCGTCGGTGGAAAACTGGTTTGTATCGCCCAACGATGCGCCGACCGAGGGCAGTTCCTTGATGAATTCGAGCGGGCTGTCGACGCCCTGTTCGGCGAGGAGGAAAGCGGCGGAGAAATCTGCTGTTGTTGAAGCTGTTGCTGCTGATAAGTCTACATACTGTGACTAAAATAAAGTTGAAATAATAGATAACTTTCAAGAATCAGATTCATTCAGTGTGTATGTATTTACTGCCTGAATCTTTTTAAAGTACTGCTGGAAACTTTCAGATTTATGATGAACTCACACAATCAATCCAAGGCACGAACGAATTGATCTTGGGCAGACTTTTCATTTCGTTCCTTATGTAGACTAGTCAGGGCATGGAAATGGAACGACTCCTTTTCGAAGAGAAAGCATCAAGACTTCAGCGCTACTGGCTTCAAAAGTCAAAGGAAACATCGGTGGTGTTGGAGATCACCTGTAGAGCTCCCTCGGACCCATCAAGTCACGAGGTAGCGGAGCACCTACGACCTCACGGTCCTACTACAGAAAGGAGAAAGCTTGCCTTCAACAAAACAATCACCCTCTATTCGGTTAAAGATTAAAAGTGAGCAGTAGGCAGTGGCAGTTGGCAGGGGTTCGGGGTTTAAGGTTTAAGGTTCAAGGTTCAAGGTTCAAGGTTCAATACTATTTGGACTGCCTACTGCGACTGCTTACTGCCTACTGCGACTGCTTACTGCCTACTGCGACTGCTTACTGCCTACTGCCCACTGCCCACTGCTTACTGCTTCCGATGGGCCAGCAAGGTCGGGGGATCCCCATTGAAGGGGTTGTGCATACGACCAATGGTATGCGCCCCCAGCCCGGAAGCGCGGATAACACTCTTGTCGCCATATCGCTCCCGCATTCGGTCCATGGCCGCATAGAGGTTGAGGATCTCTTCCTGGTCATCGAAAAGGTCGATCTGGTAATTGCCGGGTACCAGATGGCTGAACCGGACCCCGATGAGCCGGACCAGCAAACGCCTGCCATAGAGTTTTTTAAAAAGACCCTGTACCATCGGAATCAACTTGTGGTCTGCGCTTGTATAGGGAATGCGCAGCTGTTTGGAATAGGTGTTGAAATCCGAGTAGCGGATTCTAACGGCCACACAGCCGGTGAGTTTACCTCCACGCCGAAGCTGAAAAGACAGGTTTTCGGTCATGGCCGTGAGAATTCCGCGAAGGCGATGCACATCTATAGTATCCCGGTCAAAAGTGCGTTCTGTAGAAATAGATTTCCGCTCACAAAATGGGACTACTGCCCGGTTATCGATCCCATTGGCCCGCTTCCAGATCACAGCACCATTCGCCCCGAGCACGCGTTGCATCACATCCATAGGCATTTGCTGTATGGTACTGACCTGCCTCAGGCCCAGATTGCGCAGCGTTTGATAGGTCTTATCCCCTACCATCGGGATCTTTTTGATCGAAAGGGGCGCTAAAAATGGTTTTTCGTACCCCGAATCTACCACCAGTTGATTATTTGGCTTGGCCTCCCCCGTCGCTACCTTGGAAACTACTTTATTGACCGAAAGTCCAAAGGAAATCGGCAATCCGGTTTCTTTTATAATCCGCTGGCGGAGTTCGGTAGCATAGCGGTAACAACCAAAAAACCGATCCATGCCCGAAAGGTCGGCGTAAAACTCGTCGATACTCGCCTTTTCAAACAAAGGCGTCTGTTCTTTGATAATGGAAGTTACCTCGTCGGAATGCTTGCTATAGGTCGCGGTGTTTCCCCGAATCACCACGGCCTCAGGACAGAGTTCCCGGGCCATCCGCATAGGCATGCCCGAGTGAATCCCATAGCCCCTGGCTTCATAGCTGCAGGCCGCGACTACACCCCGGTCACTCAGTCCCCCTACCAAAATAGGGCGTTGTTTCAGACGGCTATCCAGTTTTCGCTCCACAGAGACGAAAAACGTATCGAGGTCCAGATGAAGAATGGTCTTTTGCATCTCAAGGTTATAAAATCAAGGGATGCTAATTTATGGATTATTTCCTTTTTTTTGGATTTTTTCCTATTTCAGTGGTGTTAAAATTTAAATCTGGGGGGTACGGGGACTGAAGAGGTTTGTTTTTAAGGCTGCCGCAAGGTTCTGAAGAATCACCTTACGCTTTAAAAACAGGAGGGATGCCCGCCGGAGATTTGTTCCTGACATGGGGATTGCAGGGATGGCGTTTAACTTGAAGGGTTGGGTAGTGGGGGCATTAAAAAGTTCCAAGCGGACAGAAACACCCCATACCGATCAGATCCTCCATCCTCTCTGCCACCACTTTACCCTTAAACTCGTGCCTTCCGGCCCTTAAACAAAGGCAAAGCCTGTGGAAATTCGGAACAAAAAGGCATATAAGGCTATAAGGATTAGCGCAAAACAAAACCACGCAAACAGCTTTAAAGAATGTCTGATCAGGTAATTTCCCAAACTGCGGAAAGCCTCCAAATAAATCGCTCTGAGTAAGTAGATCGTTTTCATAACACCTGCTTTTACACAAAGAGGTGCAGAAGGTGTGCCAGAGCTAAAAAACCATCGTTTTTTTGGATTAAATACAGGGAAAAACGGTTCAATGACAGGGTTTTGGATGGGATTCCAGATGAGAGACTCTGGTTTTCAGACCTTTACAAAGGCGCAAAAACTAAAGTCCTGAACACTACCCGATGGGGTGTTGTGTTCCACGTTCAGGCAGGTAACCGGTTTAAAGTACGGTTGCATCTGGGCTTGTAATTCATCCGTGGAATACCGCTGCACTTCCAACCCACTGCATTTTAAAGGTCCCCGATCCGAAAAGGTTCCCAAAATGAGAAACCCTCCCGTACGGATACCCGCCACAGCGCGATGCATATATGCCATTCGTTGTTCGGGTTCGGTCAGGAAATGAAAAACCGCCCGGTCGTGCCATAAGGCATAGTCGGGCTCAGGTGTAAAACAAGTGGCATCCCCCTCTATCCATTGAATTGTGGAGGCCCGGTCACCAAGCCGCTCCCTGGCCCTGTCCAGGGCATTGCCTGAAATATCGAGCACGGTAATATCTGTAAACCCCAAATCCAGCAAATGGTCTGCCAGAAGGCTATCTCCACCCCCAACATCGATCAAAGGGGCTTCCTTGGGTACATTCAGGCGGGATATCAGTTCCAGGGATGTCGTGGGTACGGGCTGGTGCCAACTCACCGTTTCCAATGGTTTTGAATGGTAGATATGCTCCCAGTGCTGTTTTCGATCTTTCCCGTCCGTCATTGCCTCAAATCCCCGTCTTTCGGTAGGTTACTTCATCTTTTAAACTTGTTCCCGGAGTTCTGAAGATCGTTACTCCGGGGATTCCACAACTACATAGTCGTATTGAATTTTCCAGCCATCGGCGTGTTTCTTCCAAAAGACCAGGTAATTCCCGACGAGTTCCATAGAGGGAATCGGGCTGTCTTCATTCGCTGTAAAGGTCTGAATACCCCTTCCCCGCTCCACGGCATGATCCCCTAAAAACTGAAAGTCGAGCACTTCGAGCTCCAGATTCCAATCCCCGAGTTTGGCGGCTTCCTTCTGAGCGTCTACCCAGGCCTTACGACCCTTTATAGGCGGTTGGCCCGAAATCAGCTGCACCACATCCTCTGCAAAATACTTTCCGGCCTCTTCATATTTGCCTTCCCGGGTGAGGATATTGACCATTTTATTCGCCTCCTCTATCGCCGCCAGGGCATCCTTGTATTCCCGTTCGGTCTGAACCGCTTGTTTCTCCGCTTCAAACGCTTTGGATTCCTCCCCTTTGCACGCCATAAAGAGTGGCAGCACAAGAGCTAATAGCATTACCTTTTTCATACCTGTATTTATTACAATTATAAATCGGGAACTCCCAACGGGGGCCCATCTGTTTCCAAGATAATAAATTCGCAGAAAACGCTCTTAAAATATTGGGCTGAAGCAGCAACAAAAAACCCCTGCGTAAGAAACGCAGGGGTGGTATCCGTTCACACACTCGGAAATACGAGGTGCACTATGTATTGCATATGGGTAACCGCATTACCCGGAAAGGCTATTGGAAGGGAAACCCCGTGTACACCCTGTAAATAAAAGCGTAAAGCACAATCAAAAACATGATAAAACTGAATATGGCAAAGGCTTTGAAATAGCGCTTGACAATGAAGTTGCCAATATTCCGGAATGCGTTGATATATATTTCTTTTATAAGGTTAAGCGTAGTCATAACTTTCTGATTTGGATTCACCTCAAAACTATGGTGAATTTAAAATTTTCATCGTCCGTGCCGATGAATGACATGGAAAGCAGGTAAGCGCATATACCCCGTGCATTTCATCGATGAAGCCTAGTAAAACATAGACTTGTAGGAAATCTCTTTCCATCGGTTAAAGGGAGGTTCAATCGCCCAAATACCTCCCTTCAACAGCCGTTTTAGGATTATCGCGACCGAATAAAAGCGATATGTATTACTTTTGAAGGATGACATCAAAAATTTTCAAACTTGGGGGTATCGGGCTTATGGCACTGTCGCTCGCAGTGGCTTCCTGCAAGTCTTCGAATTCCGATGCTGAAGCTTCCGTTACGTATTGGATAAACAGTTCTCGTGTGCCCTGTGTCGGGGTAGGCCCTATGGAGTGCCTTGAGGTACGCCAATCAGAATCTGCAGACTGGCAGCTCTTTTATTCGGACATCGAGGGTTTCGACTATGAACCGGGTTACCTGTACCGCATTAAAGTACGGGAGGAAAAACGCGACCCTGAAAACATTCCGGCAGATGCCAGTTCCATCAGATACATCTTAGTTTCTGTAGAAGAAAAGACACCTGAGTGATGACTACTTTTAATCAATTGCCTTATTTCAACCGGGGCCTGAGAAGATCAACTCCCGAAAAAATACGAACCCTGGAATTCTAATTTGACGTAACCATGGAAAAAATTTTAAACCTCGCCGTTTTAAGTTGTAGTGTACTTCTCATCGGCTTTACCTCCTGCAAACCTAAAGCCTCTGAGAATCCGAAACCTGAAGCCACCCAAACTCCCGAGGCGGAGGCCCCGCCAATGTCTGAGTTTACCGATGATGGCCACAACAGCCGGATTTCCATAGATTGGAATGGCATCTACAAAGGCACCATACCCTGTGCGGATTGCGAGGGAATTCAGACCCAACTGACCCTGATGGAGGATGGAGGCTTCGAGCGGCAAACGACTTATTTGGGAAAAGATGAAAAAAACCAATTCGAAAAAGGGAAATTCACCTGGAACGATGCCGGTTCTACAATTACCCTGGCCTTTGAGGATGGGGAAACCCAGCAGTACCAGGTAGGAGAAAACAGGCTCTTTCACCTGGATCAGGAGGGAAACCGGATTACAGGGGATTTGGCGGATAACTATACACTGATCAAAAACAAAATCGACCCCATGTTAGAAAATAAAAAATGGGTGCTGACAGAATTGATGGGTAGGGAAATCACCTTTGAAGATGAAAATCGCCAGGCCTTCCTCACTTTTGACAGTGCTTCCGGGCGCGTGGCTGGCCACGATAGTTGTAATCGCCTAACAGGCAGCTATGAACTCCGGGAGGGGAATCGGATTTCCTTTGGCCGCGGTATGGCCTCCACGATGATGGCCTGCCCGGATATGGAAATCTCCAACGGTTTTAATGAAGTCCTGAATAAGGTGGACAACTACACCATTGCCGATGGCGTATTGAGCCTGAATAAGGCCCGTATGGCGCCTTTAGCGCGTTTTAAAATGGTGACAGAATAATTACGGTACAACCCGTTGATATAGAAAAGTGGGGTAACTCATGGACTCCTGGCGTTGCAGGCTGTCGGGAGGAATACTCTCGGAAAAACAGCGTTCCGGAATTTCTTCAGTGGCTGTAGGGGGCCACTCCAGACCAAAAGTATACCAATCTCGATTTTGGATGCGAACCCGGGTATACTCCAATTGCACCCCGTTGACCGGATTTGTACCGGTTGGGTGAAAACACCAGTTCCCATGCGAAACCTCTACCAGGGTAACCCAGCGTTCCTTGTACACCTCCAACCAGTCGCCGGGTGATTCAGCCGGGATAAAATCTATTTCCTGATCGGCCTGCAGGTCAAATCCGTACTTGACCCAGGACTCCCGATATCCTTGCAGGCCTGGGGCTATTGCTACTGGAACCGGGTTGCCTATTCTGGATTTAACCTCTATCCGGTTCGCGCGTATTTTAACGCCAACCCCTTGTTGGAGCACCGGGATCAGGTACTTATCGGTCCGCTGCTCAAAGGTAGCGGCCCCCTGGGGGAGTCGCTCAAAAAAAGAGCTGAAATGCTCCAATGGTTCTTTGAAAAACCAGCGGATTTCGTGGGTTTGTATAGACTGCATTTATAAAAAAAGGTTGCCGGATTCCAGGGAATGCCCCTGTGCCCACCGGTCCTTTCAATTTAGCAAAAAGACCGGGGAGCTGCAACAAAAAAGCCGGACTCTACAAAGTCCGGCTTTTTTTCAACGACCTCAAAAGGCCCGTAGGTTAAGCTTCACAGCTAACACAATCCTTCTTCTGACGGAATTTTTGTGCCGCATTCATACTGTGCTGGTAGTACAGGGATTTCAGACCCAGCTTCCAGGCAGAGACATGTACCTTGTTAATCTCCTTTACCGGCGTATCCGGGTGGACGAGAATATTCACAGACTGCCCCTGATCGATGTGGTTCTGGCGGTTGGCTGCCTGATAAATAATGGCGAGCTGATCGATTTCCGCATAGGTTCGGAAGACATCCTTCTCGTGTTCCGTAAGGAATTCCAGATGTTGTACTGAACCATCCTGATCCCGGATACTCCTCCAGACTTCCGGAGTATTTTGCCCTTTTTCCTCAAGCATATCCATGAGGAACGGATTCTTTATGGTCGTTTTAATCTTCGCAATATCCTTCACGTAAATATTGGACCAGATCGGCTCAATCCCCTGAGAAACCTGACCCAGGATAAAGGCCGACGACGTCGTTGGGGCTATGGCATTCAGGGTGGCATTCCGCCTTCCGTATCCCTTCAGGACTTCTGGCTCCCCAAAACGCTTAGCGAGGTCTTCAGAAGCCTTGTAAGACCTTTCTTTGATGGTCCTGAAAACTTCACTGTTCAAATCATATGCCTCCTGACTGTCAAAAGCCAGTCTTTTGGATTGCAGCAGGGAGTGCCATCCCAAAGCACCCAGACCCAGGGCCCGGTTATCTTTGGCGAAATTATAAGCCCGCTCCATAAACATAAACGTCTGCCGATCTTCCAGGTCCTCAGAATCCCGGTAACTCTCCAGTTTTTCTATAAACTCACTCAGGACGGCGTCCAGGAAGCACACCATCGTCTCCACAGCATCCGTGTCCTTCCATTTGTCGTAGTTTAAAAGGTTGATTGAGGACAGAACGCAGACAAAAGACCATTTCTCGTTCGAAGGCAACATGATCTCCGTACAGAGATTACTGGCGTAGATCTTATGCTCGTTTTCCCGATATACCTCAGGAGCTCCGTTATTGGCGTGATCCCGGAAAAAGATATACGGATAGCCCATTTCCCCTCGGCGCTGAAGCACTTTGGCCCATATCTCACGTTTGTCTGTGTCTCCGTCAATCATCTCCTGCATCCACTGATCGCCCACCGTTACGCCGTGCGTCAACTGTTGAATGCTGTTCCCTTCGGTTCCTATTTCCAAAAATTCATGAATATCCGAATGCTCTATGGGTAAATAGGGAGAGAACCGGCCCCTGCGCACAGAACCCTGACTAACCACATCGACCATCTTATCAAAAAGCTGCATGATATGAACCGCGCCCGAAGCGTAGCCGTTATTCTTAACCGGGGCTCCCCGATGGCGGATTTTTCCGAAATATCCGGAAGTTCCTCCTCCAAGTTTAGACATCATGCCTACCTCCGACTGCGTAAAGAGGATATTCCCCATATCGTCGTCTATGTGCGACCCGAAACAACTGATGGGCAGTCCGCGGCGTTTTCCGAAATTAGACCACACCGGAGAGGCCAGCGAAAAGTATCCCTCTCCCATGTAATTGTAAAACTTATTTGAAAAACCCGGAATCTTCAGGATCTGTTCTGCCCTGTCGGCGATCTCCCGGATCCGCTCCTCGGCGGTTACCCCTTCGGGCAGGTAGCCGGAAGCCAGAAATTGCCGGCTGTGGTCCGTAAGCCATTTAAAATTGGGTTCTTCGGAATTCTTAGCCTCTTGGAGGGACTCCTTCCGAGCGTGGATTAATTCCTCAACCACGGGGGTTTTTACTTTCTTTAAATCGTCAGATAAGTTGGTTGCAGTGTTCTCGCTCATAGTTAAAAAAGGTCTTCGCTGGTTATACTTTGTGTTCTTTTGCTATAGTTAATGGATCGTTTGACGAAGAAATCTCCGTGCTTGGTACCTATAATTTCATCGTCGAACCACTCGGTTTCCTGCAGTAGGTTTTCGTCGACTTCAAATATTTTCTCAATCCCGATGCTCTCCAGGGATTGGTTGAAGCGGTTCTTAATAAACTCCTGAATCACGGCTTTTGGAAGGAATTCGAGTTCTCCGGATTCAAAAATCCAATCGACAACCTCGCTTTCTGCATCATAAGCCTGTGCACACACTTTACGGATCAGTTCTTTATAATCCCCGCTGAACCATTCCGGGTTTTCGTCCTGTAGGATTTTGATCAGGTCTATACCAAAGTCTCCGTGGATCTGCTCCTCCTTTGAGGTTGCTTCAACCGCATTGGATATCCCTTTGAGCATATTGCGGTGCTTGTTAAAAGCCATGATGATCAGAAACTGGGAAAAGAGGGAAACGTGTTCGATAAACAGGGAGAACAGCAGAATAGACTCTGCATAATCCCGCTTATCTTCGCTTTTGGCGTTTTTCAGTGCAGTCTCCAGATAGTGGACCCGCTTCATAATCACGGGTTTCTTCTTCAGGGTATTGAATTCATGGTTGAGACCGAGAATCTCCAGCAGGTGGGAATACGCATCGTGGTGGCGTACTTCACTCTCTGCAAAAGTGGCCCCTACCGCGCCAATTTCAGGCTTGGGCATCCGGTGGTAAATATCGCCCCAGAACGTCTTAACCGCAACTTCAATTTGGGAGATGGCCAATAAGGTGTTTTTTATGGCGCTGCGTTCTACTTCGCTCAGACGGGTTTTAAAATCCTGTATATCACTGGTGAAATTAAACTCGGTGTGAATCCAGTAGGAATGACGGATAGCGTCTACATATTGGTATAAGTGCGGATACTCATAGGGCTTGAGATTGATGCGTTTCTCAAAGACATCTGACTTCCGTTTGCGCGTTTGTTCGTTCCGATAGATGATGTATGCCTTGGCCACATCGTGGAAGGTGCTCCCCATGAGTTTATCCTCCACAATATCCTGAACCTGTTCCACGGTGGGGGTGTATTCTGAATCGGCTTCCTTGCGAATCAGAAGGCTTTCATACACCTGCATGGAAATGATTTCTGCGTCCTTCCGGGAACCATTCCCTACAGCCTGCATGGCCGCTTCAATGGCATTCGTGATCTTTTCAAGCACAAAGGGGCTCGTGCTATAATCGCGTTTAATAACCTGAGTAATCTGCATCGTTTAAGCTTTTAACAAATTGATATTCAATAATTTATATATAATACTCTCTCTAAAAAACAGCGCAAAGGTTACCTCCGATCTACATGGAAAGACAATTTTGGCCTCACAATTAAAGAAGGGGTGTACTAATCTTCTGTGTAAAGTTCAAACTTTGTCCACTAAAAAAGAAGGCCTTGATAAGAACTATTCAACAGTTTTATTAACGATTCAAATACTGCTTTAAATAGAGAATGAAAAGGACTGAAAACACGGGTACATAGACCGCTGAAAAAGGCAAAAAACAACTTCAAAAAATGGAGTTTCTTAACAATATTCTGATGTAAACCTTTCCATTTGGTCATATGTCCCTATGAGAAAATGACAGTTTTGAATGAGAAACCCAAAAAAAATGACAGGTAGAAGATTCCGGCACGGCGGCTTATAAAAACCAAAACTAAAAACCGCAGAAGTGTACGCGATTTTGATTTGCTCCAACACCTCCAGCCAGGACAAGGGGGCAGGTTTACAAAGGCACATCCGTAAAAAAGCCCAAAATGCGATTCTTACCATCTGAATGGCCTGATACCAATCCCGAACTCTACCCAGTCCGCTGCAAAGCCCAAGGTTTTAAGTCCTACCTGGGTATACATCCACTTATTGAGGTCATACCGGATTGCCGGCCTCAGAAACAAGGCATCCTTACCCAGCTTATCTGTAACATAGGTTCCCCCGTGGAGTACAATGGTAAACCTGTAGAACATAAAATCATACCCGGCATGAACCCCTATGAGACTGTTCTTTCCATCTCCTTCCGGGTAGGATTCCTTCAGGCTGTTATCGACAAAATAGTCGACACCTGCAGACACGCTGTGCATATTGTTGAATTTATGCTGGTAGTCCAATACGAGGGAAAATGTCCCATAGCGGGTATCGGTTCCCGCACCTTCTTCCGTCTGGACCGTACCGATAGCCCCATAGAGATTCAGGCTCTGATTGTCTTCCACCTTTTCATTAGGGGTCTTCGGGGAACGCAGGTAGCGGCTTTGCAGCTTTTGATCCGGATATATGCCCTTATCCACCCGGTGCTGGTCCGCATTGTAATGATAGCGAAGCCCTACATTCAACCCAAACATATTCAGCCCCCAGTTTGGCGTAAAGCTGCGGCCATTGCTGAAATGTGAAAAGTCGATCCCATAGGTGATGTCCATTTCCGGGGTCCAGCGGTACGCCCAACCGAAATTCACATTGAAATAAACAGCCATTCGGGCTCCTATCGCATCATTCAGCGGGTTGTTCTCCGGGTCGAAAGGCTCCAGGTTGTATGTGAGGCCCAGAGAGGGCTCAATGGCAAACTGGTTTCTTCGGGAAGGCCTGCTTACCGGGAAATTTATAAATCCAAACAAGGCGTTAGGATTCCCAAACACCTCAGGGTCTCCTAAAAAACCGGAATACGCCCCCACCCCATAGGAGGGGTAGCCATATTTACCCCATATCTCTTCATCCCGACTCTGCCAGGCAAAGCGGACCTCCAATGCGCCATAACCAGATTCCAACTTAGAGCTAAGGGTTTCGCCACCATACATGTGGCCACCGGAGTGACCCCGTATTTCAAGGGTCCGGAACCGTCCGGGATTCTCCGACGCATCGCCGGTTTTGGTATACAAGGGGTTCTGGGCAACCATACTGATCACCGCACTTATGGATAGGGCAAAAAAGAGTGCTTTTTTCATAGAGCATCGAATAGGAAGCTCAAAACTAAGTCAGCAGGAGGTATAGTTAAATGATCTTTATCACTGAATCCTGAAAAATGTCAAGGTATCACGGAAACCCGCACACCCTCTGTTAAAACCCGCAACCCTTTGCCAAATAGATGTTTCGGTTTCTTTTAAGGCTTCTTTGTTTCCACTCATATTACGTATGGTAATACCGCTTCCTGCCCCTCGATTCTTTTTTGTAATTTGAAAAAGCTATTCTACCTGAATTTATGCTCCGCTTCTTCCGGCAATTTCGCCAGCGCTTCCTATCTGAAAACAAATTCAGCAAGTACCTGCTCTATGCGATTGGGGAGATCCTATTGGTGGTGATTGGGATTTTGATTGCCTTGCAAATAAATAACTGGAACGAGAACAAAACCAAAAGCAGGCAGCTCGAACAAATCCTTTCTATAGTGGCCCGGGATTTAAAGACCGATTTGGTCAATAGTGATGAGTCTATTGCATTTTACGAAGAACTTGAGGGCCTCTTGATGGACATCATTACCATTGAATATCCCGAATCCTATTTTGAGAAGATAAATGCGGAAAATTATGCGGAGAGCCTGCACAGTAGAAGTCGTATAAGTATCGGCAGGTCCTTTTACACTCAAGAAAAGGGAATTGAATTATTGAACAGTTTTATAGACAACAACAGCACTGTAGAGGAAGGCCTTTCGCAGGAAATAACCCAGTTCTACGCTACCGAAGCCAGAACGGTACAAAAATCAAGTGAGTTGGTGCTGTCCTTTGCGAAGGATAACTTCAAATACCTGGAACAGTATCCATGGTTCAAAGATTATATCATCGAGAAATACAACCCGGAAACGGTCAGGTTTTTTGCCAATGATCCCTCCTATAAAAACAAAGCAGCCTCTTTCCTGGTTTTAGCCGTTCGAACGTATTTAAGGAATTTAAAGACCTTCAGGGAAAGTGCATCTGAATTAATCGAGAGAATCGAAAATAGAAAAACAGGGTAGTTAAACATGAAGCCGAAAGATACCTATCCAGCCATCCTTGACGATTAAATTTGGAATTAAACCTAACTAACAAACCATACCAGCCTCACAACCTTATGTGCCACTACCCGAAAAATTATAATAGAAAACCAGGGATTTTACATATAATCTACCTCTTTACAATTGTATTTTTATTTCATCAAAATGTGCGCTCCCAGGATATAGAACCCAGACGCTGGACTCCGATCCCCCTGGGTACCCATGTATTGGGAGCTGGTTATTCCTTCAGCACAGGAGATGTTTTTTTTGATCCGCTTTTGGAAATTGAAGATGTTGAAGTCAGGGCGCACACTGTGGTCGCCAAATTTGTCCAGCCTGTGAAAATCGCCAACAAATTAGGTAGTGTCAGCCTTTTAATCCCGTTTAGTACTGCAGACTGGAATGGTCTTTTGAGTGGGGAACCCGCCTCCGTAAGCAGGACTGGATTTGCAGATCCGAGACTAAGAGCTTCCTTGATTCTGGCGGGCCCTCCGGCAGGTAACGCAGCTGAAATACAAAAATACAGGCTTGAAAATCCAACGTATACCACTTTTGGTGTATCCCTCGCTTTAACGGTCCCGATAGGCGAATACTTCGAAGATAAATTAATAAATCTCGGCAGTAATCGATTTGTATTCAGACCGCAGGCAGGCATGATACATTACTGGGGCAAATGGTCGTTTGAACTCACGGGTTCTGTTTTTATGTACACCCGGAATCCGGATTTTTTCAATAATTCAGAGCGTAAACAACGGCCTACATTTACCCTGCAATCCCATTTGGTAAAACAGTTTAAAAAGGGGGCATGGCTGTCTCTGAGTGCTGGATATGGTCTCGGGGGCGAATCTATTATCAATGGGCAACCTGCGGGAGATTTTCGGTCCAACTTATTGGTTTCAGCCTCCTATAGTTTTTTAATTGCAAAAAGGCAGGGGTTGAAATTAACCTATGTTCACACCGATGCCCTCGAGAACATTGGGGCAGATACCGACAACTTCCTTTTAGCATGGTTTATCAGCTTGAATTAAATCCCCAGGTGAAATTGAATTTGTGACAGAAAGCATCTCAAAAAATCCTTCTAAACCATTAGTGTGATTTGGTTTTATAGTAGGGAATTTTTCCTTTTTAAATGAATTCTGCCTTTACATCCTTCCCCATTTTCAGACCATGCGCTTCTTTTTTGTAATTTGATCAGGCAACCAACCACAACCCATGCTCCGCTTCTTCCGACAAATTCGTCAAAGCCTTATAACCGACAATAAAGTCAGTAAGTATCTCCTATATGGGATAGGGGAAATCCTGTTGGTGGTGATTGGGATTCTGATTGCCCTGCAGGTAAACAACTGGAATGAGGAACGGCAACTGCGTTCTGAAGAGATAGAGGTCCTGAAAAATATAAAGAAGGACATGGGTAATACCATAGAGGAATTCGAGTACTTGAATGGGATCAGGGATAAAGTCCTTTATGGTACAAAGGGGATTTTTGAATTAGCAGCAACGAAGCAAATCAAGGAGGAAGCACTGGACAGCCTGATTGGGCTTACTTTTTACAGGCCTACCTTCAACAATAAACAGGGGGCCATAGACCTGTTGTTTTCATCGGGTAAAATTAACCTTATCCGCAATGACTCAATTCGCGAGCTCCTCCTGGCCTGGCCTGGTATGATAGACGATATGGTTGAAGAGGAGGAATATGCTACAGAATTGTTTCTGGATCTTTATTATCCCACAGTGGCTAAATATGTGGTGCTGGACAATATAGTGGCATTAGTGTATTCAACCTCATTCTTTGGAACAAAAACTACCGAAGTCAGCTATACTCCATTGCCTATTGATCATGATTATGATGGTTTGCTGGAAAATCGGGAGTTCCTGAATCATTTAAGGATGCGGGCAACTCACATGAGAATTAATAATGAGGAGGTCAATGACCTTATTCGGTATGCCGAAAAACTCATTTCCTTGATAAATGCAGAGATAAATTCCTGAATATATGCTCCGGTTCTTCCGACAAATCCGACAACGGCTTCTTACTGACAATAAATTCAGTAAGTACCTTTTGTATGCGGTTGGGGAGATTGCACTTGTGGTGATCGGGATTTTGATTGCGTTACAGATCAATACCTGGAATGACAACCGTCTACAGGAAAAAGAGGCGAAGACCTTTTATCAGAATATCATTCAGCAACTGCTGGAAGACCGTCAAAACATCGAAGGGCAAATCGCCTACAACAATAAGAACAAGGCGCAGTTCCACTATGCCATCGCACTTATCGGAGCGAATAATCGAAGTGGCCGGGACAGCCTCTGCTTAATAGCCGAAAAACTCGTGGATTATTCTGATTTTGACCGGAAGGGCAACATATATGAAACTATTGTAAACAGTGGTGATGTTAAACTGCTGAAGAACGAGGAGCTCAAAAAACGCCTCCGCAGGTTGGAAGAAAGCTATTTGTACATCAACCGCATGGAAACGATACATTACGATGCTATTATGCAGATGATCCCGGAAATATCCAGTACCGTTAATATTTCATCCAAAGAAATAATCGACGAGGACCGGTTGTACGACCCGAGGTTTCAAAATCAGTTTGCTTTAGCACTCAGGGTAATCAATGAGAAAGAGCAGGTGTACCTGCGTGCTCTTGATGAAATACATGACCTGGTTTCAATGATCGGGGAAGAACTAGAACACTATTGACATGCTCCGCTTCTTCCGCCAAATACGTCAAAGACTTATTACAGATAACAAATTCAGCAAATACCTGCTGTATGCTGTTGGGGAGATTTTACTTGTGGTGATTGGGATACTGATTGCTTTTCAGGTTGACAACTGGAACGAGGAAAAGAACGAGCAACTTCGGGCGCAACGAGGCATCACGTTCGAGGAGATACTGTTTCACATCGAGCACGGCGACCTCTTGGACGTATTGGAGCACCCAAACCCGAAGCGCTACCCGGGACAACGAATCTTGGTAGTTGGCGTTAACGACTATGCGTACCTCGTTCCGTACGTCGAAGATGATCGAGAGTTGTTCTTGAAGACGATCATCCCGAGTCGCAAAGCAACGAAGCAGTACATGGGTGAATAACATGGCCAAACTCGAAAAGAACGAGAAGGATATTCTCGAATCCGTTGAGGCCGGTGAGTGGCGCTCGGT
>CAKZOC010000142.1 GCA_937136025.1 uncultured Bacteroidota bacterium | reverse complement strand
GGGCTATATTTAAGTTCATAAAACCAGTTGCGGCTTGTAACCAATGATAAAATTCTTTAGAAAAATTCGTCAAGACTTGCTTAAGCAAAATAAAACTGGAAAGTATTTTAAGTATGCTATTGGAGAAATCGTGCTTGTAGTTATTGGTATCTTAATTGCACTTCAGGTAAATACCCTCAATGAACAACGAAAAGAAAATAATTTTGAAGTTGACATATTAAAGCAAATTCGAACCAATCTACAAACAGACCTACTAGAAATAAGAGAGGATTTAGAGCTCATGGATTTCATGAATAAAGCCTGTTTGGATGTTAAGAACCATTTACTAAACCTTGATCAACCGTCCGATTCTTTATCGATAAGTGCGGCTATTTTAAGAGTTACACCACATTTTAGCCCCATAACGAGTGGTTATAATTTACTTCAAAATAGGAGTGTTGGAATCATTAAGAATGACAGTTTAAGAGATGCTATTTTATATCAATACGACATGTTATATCCTTATTATAAAACTTATGAGGATGAGCGTGGACGATTTCATGCCTTACATAGCGAACCACAACTCATAGAATACTTTTCAATGAATTATGATGTAAATGAACCTTTAAGTTTCCAGGGGTTGTTTTTTGAGATAAGTAAAGAGGATTATCAAAGATTGAGAAACGATTTAAAATTCTTGAAACTGCTAAAAGCTATTGCTTTTGAGAATAGTGTAATTCAATCCCGTGGAAAAAGAGTTGAAAAAAATACGCTTGGGCTAATCCATAAAATTAATGTTGAATTAGACTCAAAATAACGAAAGCACAACAAGGGATATAAGTAATTGCATTTTCTCGCCAACTTGGTGTGTATTTGTAAAGTTAAGTGCTAAACCGCGAAACTCATCAGAGCCAGGACCCTTCGGTGTGCCTAAGGTGTTAAATCTTTGCTGATTAGTCAAAAGAAATGGTTATCTTATAAACTTCTCATGATAGAATCAAGAAAATTAAACACCATCCTTTTTGCCGATATAACTGGCTACACTTCCATTATGCATAGTAATGAGGCAAAAGCTATGGAATATCTTCAAAACTTTAAAAAATTACTTGAGGATAAAGTGCCAAAATATGATGGGCTCATTGTACAGTATTTTGGCGATGCCTGTCTCCTTTCATTCGATAGTGCAATTTCAGGGGTTCGATGTGCAATTTCATTGCAGAAGGATTTTCAAGAAATAGACCTTCCCATTAGAATAGGGATGCACTTGGGAGAAGTTGTATTTACAGATAACAATGTTTTTGGTGATGGGGTCAACATAGCCTCCAGAATTGAATCTATAGGTATCCCTGGCTCTGTGTTATTATCCAGTGCCATCCAAAACCAGTTAAAAAATAAGAGTGAGTTTCAACTCAAGTCTTTGGGCTCGTTTGAATTTAAAAACGTCACAGATCCGATAGAAGTCTTTGCCGTCGAAAATGACGAACTTTCTGTGCCCGTCAGGTCTAAAATGGTAGGCAAACTTAAAGAGACCAAAAGATATCCTAAAAAGGGTTTATGGCTTGCAGGAGTGTTGTCTTTGTTAGTTATCCTATTCCTGGTTTTTAATTATTTCATAGGAATCGAGGCGCAACCTAAAAACAATTCTATTGCTGTATTGCCATTAAAAAATCTGAATAAGACGGATGAAATGGAATACTTTTCTGATGGAGTAACCCAGGAGATCATTGCTGAATTGGCAAAAATTAGCTCAATATCCGTATCAGCATTCAGCACTACCATACAATATAAAAATCAACAGAAGCCTCAAAGTGAAATAGTAAAAGAGTTAGGCGTTGAATATTTAATAGCCGGTAGTTACCGCCTATTTGAAGAAAGCAAACGAATTAAGTTATCTATAGAATTACTTAATCCGATTTCAAAAGAACTGATTTGGACCAACACTTTCGATGAAGAAGTAAATAATGCCCAATTTATTCAATTGGATATAGCCAAGAAGGTCGCGGAAAATCTTAATATAGAATTGTCGATCTCTGAAGAGAAAGATCTTGAAAAACCCAATACCCAAAGTGGTGAAGCTTTTAGATTATATCTACAGGCAAAATCAGAAATCAATAAATTAAGCCAGGAGGGGCTTGAAAATGGAACAGCGTTTTTAAAAGAAGCCATTGAATTAGATCCCAATTTTAGCCAGGCGCATACCTTATTAGCCTGGAGATATGCCGTTGGAGCTTCTGCAGATCTGATCCCTGGAATTAAGCGAAGCACACTTGAATCTGTGGCATTAGCAACACCCTTTATCGAAAAAGCAATTGAAAGTGATCCTAAAAGTTCTGATATTTATTTGGTTCGGAGTAATTTGAAGCTCTATAGCCAAAACAAAATAGTCAATGCAAAAGAAGATGTTGAACAAGCCTTTAACATTAACTCCTGGCCACGAATTCCCACCAATTATTGTATCTGTTCAGCTGTTTCGGTATTTATCGCTTCGAATGAACTGTCCAGAGCAAAGGAAATTGCAGAACAAGCCAAAGATATTGACCCCGGGCATGTACTTTATGACTGGGATTTGGGAAATATTGCCATGAAGCAGGGAGATTATCTTCAAGCGCAATATCATTATGGATTAAGCGCTAAGAAAGCCGATATTCCTTTTTTCAATACCTTTTTAGGCTGGAGTTATTATTATAATCAGGAGTACCCAGAAGCACTTAAGTACCTTTTCAAAGCATACGAAGATTCACCTTTAGCTGCCAGATGGAATGTGGCATCCTTATCCAATACCTTTTATAAAATGGGTGATCTAGAAAAAGCGGATCAGTACCTACAGGAATTATTAAATCGAAATTCATCGGGAGAGCCTCATCTCAATCTTTTCATTGCGGATATTTATTTGGAAAGAAATGAAAAGAGTAAAGCATTGGACTATCTTGAAGAGGGAGTTGCCAATTCTGATTTCGGCTTTGCCATTTTTTTAAGTTTAATTCCGAACTTCAGAGAATTAAACAATGAGCCGAGATTTCAGGAAATCCTAAAAAAAATTCAATCTCCAGGAATATAAAATCACCAGCAATGGATATGAGCCATTAAAACGGCTCACGGCTAGTCCGCTACTACTCCATATCTCCCTGCCAATTTTAACGCAAATTTATAAAGCCATTCGCAAGGGTTGCGGAAGGGTTATACTTTATGGCTTACTTTTTCGGCAGGGCGGCATTTCTTTGCAGCAGCACGAGGGACTCAGAGGGTTACGGCGCTGCGGAGGAAACGTTCTTATTAAGACGTGTCGGTCCGAAGCATAACAAGGCTTGCGCTAATTCACTATCTTGGAGTTTAAGAATAATACCTGGAAAGGCTTGCGCACAATGGCGCCAGGCCATAGCCGAAACCGTTGTGTGGGATTAAAAAGACTAAGAAAATGTCAAAAAACATCCGCATATTAGATTTTCTCCTCTTCTCAATCTTAATTCTTGTGCTAGTTTCAAATAAAAAGCCTGAAGACGAGGGTAAGAAGGAGCGGGCCAAAAGGCCAAATATTTTATTCATAATGTCTGATGATCACGCGTATCAGGCCATTAGCGCCTACTCGGATAAACTAATCAAAACACCAAATATCGATCGAATTGCCCGTGAAGGAATATTGTTTACCAATGCCTGCGTGACCAATTCAATTTGTGCCCCGTCAAGAGCTACGATCCTGACGGGAAAGCACACACATATCAATGGGAAGATTGACAATAAAATGCCATTTGACACTACCCAGGTTACCTTTCCCCAGTTATTTCAAAATGCAGGTTACCAAACTGCCATGTATGGCAAATTGCACTTTGGCAATAATCCCAAAGGGGTTGATGATTTTATGATTTTACCCGGTCAGGGGAATTATATCAATCCTGAGTTTATCACCCCGACTGGAGATACCACCATCACAGGGTACGTTACGGATATCATTACCGATTTAACGATCCATTGGCTTGATAAAAAGAGGGACAGGGAAAAACCCTTTATGATGATGTATCTGCATAAAGCCCCTCACAGGCCCTGGTGGCCAAGCCCCGAAAAATTCAGAGCGTTCGCACAAAAAACATTTCCGGAACCTGAATCTCTTTTTGACGATTATTCCAATCGAGGGACCTCCGCCAGAACTGCTGAAATGAACTTGCTCAGGCACATGAAATACGGCCATGATTCCAAGATAAGACCTGAAACAATCCAGGAAATGGGAAGGGTTGAACCCTATGTGCCTCCAATGAATTGGAATGGCATTGATGGTTTTACAGGACCTTATGGCCGGGCCAATGAACAGCAAAAAGCAGTGTATGATCCTGTAATTGACTCTATCAATACCTGGTTTAAGGCCAATTGGCCCACCATGAATGACAAACAAAAGATGAAGTGGAAGTATCAGCGCTATATGCAGGATTATCTCGCGTGCATTTCTTCGGTGGATGACAATGTAGGCAGAGTACTGGATTACCTGGATGAAAGCGGATTGGCCGAAAATACCATTGTAGTATATACTTCAGATCAGGGGTTTTATCTTGGAGAACACGGTTGGTTTGACAAGCGATTTATTTATGACGAGTCCTTCAAAACACCATTGTTGATTCGCTGGCCACATGAGATCACACCAGGTACTACGAATGACGAGATGGTCCAAAATCTGGATTTCGCTCAAACCTTTTTAGAAGCTGCACAGATTAAAGCCCCGGGTGATATGCAGGGGGAAAGTTTGGTTCCCCTTTTAAGAGGCGATACAGAACAATGGAATCGAGATGCAGTTTACTATCATTATTATGAATACCCATCAGTCCATATGGTCAAACGGCACTACGGGATCGTTACAAAGGAGTATAAGTTGGTTCACTTCTATTACGATGTGGACGAATGGGAGTTATATGATCGAATTAAAGACCCTCAGGAAATGACCAATGTCTATAACGACCCTTCTTATGCTGCTACAGTCACTGAACTTCATAGGAAACTAGATGAATTAAGGGCTGCATACAAGGACTCAGCAGCATTGGACAAGAAGTATATCGATCTTTATGAAAGCAGCCATTAAAAGCCCTGGTTCACATTGGGGAATTGGTATATTCAGATAATCAAATCTGGATTTGTAGTTTACCTTTTGTTTGAAGACGCTTCTGACCCCGGAACAGGGCATACCCGGGGCCGTTGTCTGCATCAGGACAAATAACACCCGGATGCGAAGAGTTTCATAAAAACCGTGTCAATCCAAGATGAACAGACTCCAGGTAGAAACAAACATAATCCGCAATACCCGTACGGCCCGCAGAATTGAGCAAGCCTTGCGCAAAAAATCAGGCATTAATGACGCATCTGTTTCGGCCTCGGGGGTGGTGCGCGTGGAATGGGATACGCATCTAACCAGTCAATCCGAAATACTCAGATCGATTCAAAAATTAGGATTGAATGTCGTCAATGTCACGGATGATAACCAGCCGCTTCAAAAAGAAAAGGGAGATCATACACATGCATATTCCCGCCTTTTAGGAGAAAATACGGAACTTTATTTTGCGATTATTAGCGGCGGATTTTGGTTTACAGGAGTCATTTTTTCCTTTATCGCCAGTATCCCTGATCACGTAGCTACCATCCTCTTTATTATCAGCGCTATTTTCGGGGGCGTTTTTACTTTCATCACCGCAGGCAAAGATTTACTCCGGGGAAAATTTGAAATAGATTTCCTTATGCTCTTTGCAGCCGTAGGTGCCGCAGTTCTAGGGAAGTGGGGAGAAAGTGCTCTGCTGCTTTTTTTGTTTAGTTTGGGCCATGCTTTAGAACATTATGCCATGAAAAGAGCGCGGAAATCTATTGCCGCGCTCTCTGATTTAGCCCCTCCCATGGCCCTGGTCAAGCGCAATGGTGCATTGGCGGAGGTGCATATTGAACAACTTGAATTGGGAGATATAATAGTCGTAAAACCCAACACCAAAATAGCTGCTGATGGAGTGGTGACCCTGGGGACAAGTCCTGTCAACCAGGCATCTATCACAGGCGAAAGTATCCCGGTTGATAAACGCCCCAGTCCGCGCTGGCAAAAGGAAAACGAGGTTAAAAACCTTCTTCCGGAACACCGGGTTTTTGCGGGCACAATGAACGGCAGCGGGGTGCTGGAAATCAAAGTACTGAAGCGGGCTAAGGACAGTACGCTTTCCCGGTTAATTACTTTGGTCAAGGAAGCTGAAACACAAAAATCCCCAACCCAGCATTTCACGGACAAGTTTGAAAAATACTATGTTCCTACCGTTTTGGTTTTAGTCCTGTTGTTATCATTTGCTTTCCTGATACTTGATGAAACCTTTGAACAGAGCTTTTACAGATCTATGTCTGTGCTTATTGCGGCTTCACCTTGTGCGTTAGCCATCTCCACACCAAGTGCAGTATTGGCGGGAATAGCAAGGGCTGCGCGGCAGGGAGTCTTGATTAAAGGGGGGCGCCCACTAGAAGATCTGGGCGGAATTAAAGCCATTGCTTTCGACAAGACAGGAACACTCACTGAAGGCAGGCCTACCCTGACCCATGCCATTCCGTTTGGAACAACCACCAAAGCACACTTGTTAAAAATTGCCGTTGCAGTGGAAGCATTGAGCGACCATCCTTTGGCAGCCGCTATTGTCGAGGCAGGAAAAATAGAATTAGGGAATGTAGAGATTCCTGAAGCTGAAAACTTAAAGGCTTTAATCGCAAGAGGTGTCCGGGCCGATTGGGAAGGCAGTATCATCCATATAGGCAATCGAAGGCTTTTTGAAGAATTGACGGGCGAAAAAATTCCCAGGGAAATTGATGGGAGAATGTCAGAGCTCGAATCCGATGGAAACACCACTATGATTATCCATCAGGATGATACTTATTTGGGCCTTATTTCCGTAATGGATATTGCGCGTCCTGAAGCTATTACCACCCTTGCCACCTTAAAAAAAATGGGGATTAAACGGATGATTATGCTCACGGGGGATCATCAGAAAGTGGCTGACGCAATCGCTAAAAATATAGGAATAACAGACCCGATGGGTGGCTTGCTTCCGGAAGATAAGGTAAGGGCTATAGAAACACTGAAACGAGAGGAGGGTCGTGTGGCCATGGTCGGGGATGGTGTAAATGATGCCCCTGCAATGGCGAAAAGCACAGTCGGTATTGCCATGGGTGCAGCAGGTTCAGACGTGGCTCTGGAAACCGCGGATATTGCATTGTTGGCGGATAAACTGGATAATCTGCCGTTCGCTATTGGTCTGAGCAGAAAGGCAAAGCTCATCATCAAGCAAAACTTAATGATCAGTTTGAGCATGGTAGCCTTGTTGGTTCCTTTGACGATCATGGGCACCATTGCCATCGGACCTGCCGTGGTGGGACATGAAGGTTCCACTCTGGTCGTTGTTCTGAATGCTCTGAGGCTGTTGAAATATGAGGTATAATGATTCTTCGAGGCATTAACAATTGCTGGCACTCCTTCTTATACTTTTGAATGCCGGGGCTTTCCGGGAACGGACCCGCTTGGGAGTAAGAACTTTTTTGTACTTTGAAGGGGTTATCACACCTAATTTATGTCACGCCTTTTCAATCAGTTCCGCCGTCGACTGCTTCCCAAAAACAGGTTTACCAGGTATCTGCTGTACACCATTGGGGAGATAATCATCGTCATCATTGGTATTTTATTAGCCCTTCAGGTGGATACCTGGAATACGCAAAGAGAATCGCGGGAAGAGGCGCAGGTGTTTCTGAAGCAGTTGAAAAATGAATTTGTGGCCAACAGAAAGCAGCTGGTTCAAAAAGTTGTTTTAAGGGATCGGGCCTTGCAATCCGCCAGGGAGTTACTGCGGTTTGTGGATGGCACGTCGGAGTATAATACCCCTTCTCAGGTGGACAGCCTGTTAGCCGTCGCCCTGCCTGTATATACTTTTGATCCTTCATTGGGGGTGCTGAACCAATTGACCTCTACGGACAAACTTACACTCATGCGTAATGAAGTGCTCAACGACTCGCTTTCCAAATGGAATTCAATGATTCAGGATTTCAAGGAAGATGAGGATATGTACAACAGTTATAATCACAACTACTTCCGTCCATTCCTGTACAAAAACTACAATGCCAGAAATATTATTAACAGTCGGATCAGGCACAAGGTTATCAATGAAATTTTGCTTTCCTCCCCTGAAAAAGTGAATGACGAAATTGGTTTTTCAAGACTGCCTGTGGGTCCGGATGTGCTGAAAAACTCTACTGAATTCGAGAATTACCTGGCTTTTGTCGTGAGCTGGCTGGCCCTTATCAATACCCAGTCAAAAGGGATTCTCAATTATATCGATGCTGTTCTGGAGATCATTGATGGCGAGCTCGATTCAGAATAAAATACGATGACTTTCCAATAGCCTTTGAATTGCTCTTACCCCTTGGGACATAACTCCTGAATCGTAACAAATCCGCTCCTGAGTCGTCTTCATCTTTGTAAACCAACCCAACCCTTTAAGATGAATACCCTGATCGTATTGAAAAAGAGCTCGCTAATCCTCAGCAGTCTCTGCCTGTTCCTTTGCCTGAACGTCTCCGGCCAACCCAATTATCCAAGAATACCGGAAGATGCAAAACTCATTTATACAGACCTGGAACATTTTATGGAGGCCTATGATGAACTGGCGACAAACCCGGATACCCTGCAGGTTTTGCAAACCTTGTATTTCGATCGCGGATCAGCAGGTCTGAAAGAATACATACGCAGGCACCAACTCAGCCCGGAACTCATGAAGGATGCCCTGCGGGCTGACCCGGAGCGCTATGCACTGCTCCCCGGTTTTCTCGATACTATTTCTGATACAGAGCAAATGTACCTGGAGCTCATGAAGGACTTCAGCACTGTTTTGTCCAATGCGATGTACCCGCCCACATACCTTCTGGTTGGTGCCAACAGAGGTATAGGGCAGGCTTCCGGGGTGGGACAACTCGTTACCGTTACCCGCCCGGTCGATGATTTGCAGAAACTTAAGAAAATAATGGTTCATGAATTAGCCCATTTCCAGGAGGCAATGGCCATGGGCCTTCCCAAGTATGCATCGCTCTATACCACTCCGAATAATTTGCTCGGGATGTGCCTGAGGGAGGGGGGCGCCGAATTTGTGACTTCCCTGGTTCTTGGAGATATTACCCAGAGCAGGTCTCTGGAATTTATCCTACAAGATGAAAATGGCCTGAAGCGTAAATTTTTAGAAGACCTGGAAACAGAAACCCAGAATCGGGAATATTGGCTTTCGGCCACGCCTGAAGATGACCAACACCCGAAACTTCTCGGTTACGCCATGGGATACAAGATTAACAAGGCGTACTATGACAAGGCTGCGGATAAAGCTACTGCCCTTCAGGACATACTTCGCATGGATGACGCAGAGGTTTTTGTGACATCAAGCGGCTACTTCGACAACCCTTAACCTCCGTAAATTCATGCACAGAGGCCTGTGCATTTAACGTTCTGCCTGCCCGCAGTAGATTGCGTTAAAAGTTCCGCTTCCTGACGCCTTTGTATGTATTGAAGAAACCAACGGATGAGCCCGGCAGCGTTTGTTTTGGGCGGAACAAACTCCTAAATGAACAAATAACTAAGGTTAGTGACATGATCTAAGTCATGGGGTAAAGATTTGTAAATCCGTATTTTAATTGTTTATTTTTAAAGGGATTTACTCATGAAGACACAAAGGAGAGGATTAAAAAATTTAGGATTGCTGGCCTTTATTTCACTGGCCTTTCATATGGGCGTGTTCGCCCAGATGGATGCACCCCAAACCGCGCCCGGGGATCGTCAGTATTCCCCTTATCCAGAGGAGAATTTTCCAAACCAGGTATTTTTTGGGGATACACACCTGCACACGTCGTATTCCACAGATGCAGGAATGTTCGGCAATACCCTCGGGCCCGAAGAGGCCTACAGGTTTGCCAAAGGCAACCTGGTAGTCTCAAGTACCGGCGTACCGGCACGGCTGCATCGCCCCCTCGATTTCCTGGTAGTGGCGGACCATGCGGAGAACCTGGGATTAGCCCCTATGATTGAAAACTCAAACCCGGATCTCCTTAAAAGTGACTGGGGGAAGCAGGTCCACGACCTGGTCAAGGCCGGGAATCTCGGGGAGGCCTATGCGTTGTGGGGAGAAGGTGTAACGAAAAGAGAAGACCCCCTTGCTGAGCAGCAGGGATTAATGAAAACCGCATGGAATGACATTATTGAGGCCGCAGAATTACATAATCAACCCGGGCTTTTTACCGCCTTTATTGGTTTTGAATGGACTTCAAGCCCTGGCGGCAGTAACCTGCACCGCAATGTGGTCTACAGGGATGGGAAAAGCCTGGCAGACCAGGTAGTTCCCATGTCCGTTTACGACTCGGAAGATCCTGAGGACTTATGGAAGTGGATGCAGAATTATGAGGCCAAAACAGGAGGCCGTGTCCTGGCCATTCCCCATAACGGAAACCTGTCTAACGGGTTGATGTTTGATGTGATCACATTAACGGGAAAAAAGCCCCTGGACCGGGATTACGCCAGCAGGAGAATGCGTTGGGAACCGCTTTACGAGGTCACCCAGATCAAAGGAGACGGGGAGTCACATCCGTTTTTGTCTCCCAATGACGAATTTGCGGATTTTGAAACCTGGGACAAGGGTAGTTTTGGAGCGGCAAAGGAACCGGGTATGATCCCCAAAGAGTATGCAAGGGAAGCCCTGAAGAAAGGACTTGCCTTTGAGCGCGATCTCGGAGTAAATCCCTTCAAATTTGGTATGGTCGGTAGTACGGATTCCCATACTTCCTTGTCCACGACGACAGAAGACAATTTCTTTGGAAAAGCCACGGCAGTGGAACCTACTTCGGATCCGGCCAGATTCGACGAAAAGATTACGGGATACCTTCCGGATCCCCAGGGCCGGGATTATTCTATTCGCCATTACCGGGGTTCTGCCTCAGGTCTGGCCGCCGTCTGGGCTCGTGAAAATACACGTGAGGCCTTATGGGATGCCCTATCGCGCAAAGAGGTGTTTGCTACTACGGGCACCCGGTTACGCGTCCGCGTCTTCGGAGGGTTTGACTTTTCGGAAAAGGATTTGGCCCGTACGGACTTTGGGAAGTACGGATATGAAAACGGTGTGCCTATGGGTGGAGATCTCAAAAAAGCAGACGCAGGGAAGTCACCCGGTTTTTTGGTACGGGTACTCAGGGACCCGGATGGTGCCAACCTGGACCGGATTCAGCTAATAAAAGGTTGGCTCGACGCCGAAGGTCAGACCCATGAAAGGGTCTATGACATTGCCGTATCCGGAAACCGTAAAATTGGTCCCGATGGAAGGGCTCCTGAAAAGGTGGGAAACACGGTTAAAGTTGAGGAAGCTTCTTATGACAACTCCATCGGAAGTCCCTTTTTACAGGCCTTCTGGTCGGACCCTGAATTCAACCCGGAAGAACCTGCTTTCTATTACATAAGGGTACTTGAAATCCCAACACCCCGCTGGACCACCATCGATGCCAAAGTGTTTGGGGTCGACAGACCGGAGGATGTTCCGGCCAGCATCCAAGAACGGGCCTATACTTCACCCGTCTGGTACAATCCACGGTAGGAGGAGTTGGAAAGTATATCCGGGGACCTTTAAGTCGGCGGGTGCTCATGCAGCCGGACACCAGATGCCAGACCGATATACTTTACATGCTGAGGTAAATAGTTACATTCGAAAAAAACAGAAAAATGAGCATAGCGAATCAATACCTAAGACATTTCACGCTTCTGGCAGTTCTCTTTATAACCTTCGCTTCCTGTCAGGACAACCCGAAAGAGGAGAATGCAGCGGAAACAACCGAAATCAGTTGGGAAGGGGAGATTGAAGCCGAGGACGAGATCTTAGGACTGGGCGAGCAATGGGTAGGCGACCTGGACGGGATGATCGAACGTGGGCGTATCCGGGCCCTGGTCCCGTACAACCGGACCAGTTATTTTATCAACGGCACCAAGCGGGGCGGACTCACCTTTGAAGCACTTACCTTGTTCGAGAAGAAGCTTAACGAACACCTGGATAAAAAACCCGGAAGTCCCGGGTATGTTCAGGTCATTTTTATCCCCATGACCCGGGATCAAATCCTGCCGGCACTTCAGGCGGGGTACGGAGACCTTGCGGCGGCCAACCTGGTCATTACCGAAGACCGCAAAGGGGAGTTTGATTTTTCCATCCCGGCCCTGAGCAACTGGCGGGAAGTTTTCGTTACCGGGCCTGGGGGGAAGTCGGTTAACTCAGTCGAGGACCTGCTGGGGGACACGGTTTACATCAGGCGTTCCAGCAGTTACTATGAGCATTTACAAACCTTCAACGATTCGCTCAAGAGTGCAGGAAAACCAATCATCTATGTGCAAACCGTGGAGGAGCACCTGGAAGATGACGAGATCCTGGAAATGGTCAATGCCGGGATTTTACCCCTGACCATATCGAATAATTTTACAACTATGTTATGGGAATCCATGCTTCCGGATATCAAAATACATAAGGACCTCGCCATAAAAACAGGAGGTGAAATCGGGTGGGCAATGCGCAGTCAGAGTCCAAAGCTGAAGGAGGCCGTGGATGTTTTTATAAAGGAGCACCGGGAGGGGTCCCTTATGAGCAATATCCTGATGAAGAAATACTTGAAGAACACACAATACCTGAAGGAGGCAAATTCACCGGCAACGCTAGAGCGTTTTAAGAAGCTCCGTGGATTATTCCAAAAGTACGGCGAGCAGTTCAACTGGGACTGGCTCCTGCTGGCAGCCCAGGGATATCAGGAATCCCAGCTGGATAATACAAGGAAAAGCCCGGCAGGAGCGGTAGGGATCATGCAGATCAAACCCAGCACCGCTGCCGACCCCAATGTAGGTGTCGACAATGTCTACGACATGGAAAATAATATCCATGCGGCGACCAAGTATCTTAATTTTCTACGCAGCCGGTATTTCGACAGCCCTGATATAGACCCGTTCAATGCCATGTTGCTGAGCCTGGCGGCTTACAATATGGGGCCGGGACGGATGAACCAGATGCGAAAGAAGGCTACTGAACAGGGACTCAATCCCAATGAGTGGTTCGGACAGGTAGAACTGATCGCAGCAAAAGAAATTGGAAGGGAAACCGTGCAATATGTCAGCAATATTTATACGTATTACGCTTCATTTCGCTCGCTTCGCATGTATGGGCAGAACACGGGAAAGGCCTATGTCCAAGAGGATAATTGAGTAGCATCCTAAGTAACAAGGGTTACACGATTTGTGAAGTTCTCTGAATACCTTTGTACCACAAAAATGAAACCATATGCCTACCGTAAAACTTACAGCTCAAAAATTCAAAGAGGAAATCTTTGATTACACTACCGAAAAGGAGTGGAACTATAAAGGGGATAAACCTGCCATCATTGACTTTTATGCAGATTGGTGCGGGCCATGCAAAATGGTCGCCCCCATCCTGGAGCAATTGAGCGATGAAAATCCGGACATTATTATCTATAAAGTGGATACACAGGTGGAGCAGGAACTGGCAGCAGTCTTTCAGATCCGCAGTATCCCGAGTATTTTGTTTATTCCCCTGGATAAGCAACCGATGATGCAGGCCGGTGCACTGCCCAAACACGTGCTGGAGGATGTTATCCAAAAGGAATTGATGACATCCGTTTCCTAGCCCGAACCACAGACAGATTCATCGTTCACGGAGTCCCTAATTCACGAGAGGAGAACCCGCTTGCGGTAAGTGGCTTTTTGGGTTCCGGACCGGGAACTCAATTCCCACCAAATCCGTCTATGATAGGGTCAGTTATATCCTGAAATCACGCAATAAAATATTTCTTCCGAAGCCAGAAGGAAACCCGGACCAGCAGAATGAGGGCGGGAACTTCAACAAGGGGCCCGATGACCCCGGCAAATGCCTGTCCGGAATTTAGTCCGAATACGGCAATGGCCACGGCAATCGCCAATTCAAAGTTGTTTCCAGCTGCGGTGAAGGCTACGGACGCCGTTTTATCGTAGTCCGCACCGATTGCCCTGCTCAGGAAAAAACCGATCAGGAACATTAGGGTAAAGTAGATCAGCAAGGGGATGGCAATAATCAGAACATCCCGCGGGATTTCTACGATCAACTCTCCTTTGAGGGAAAACATAACCACAATGGTAAAGAGCAGGGCAACCAGGGTTAGGGGTGAAATCGCAGGAATAAATTTTTCGGTATACCATTGTTCTCCCTTGATTCGGACCAACATCAGGCGGCTTAAAATGCCCATTAAAAAGGGAATCCCCAGATAGATGGCGACACTTTCGGCGATGGTGCCTATGGAAATGTCGACGATTGCGCCTTCAAATCCAAAATAGGGCGGAAGCACGGTGATGAAAACCCAGGCGTAGAAACTATAGGCAAAGACCTGGAAAATACTGTTTAAGGCTACCAAACCCGCTCCGTATTCGCTGCTGCCCTCGGCGAGGTCATTCCATACCAAAACCATGGCAATGCAACGGGCGAGCCCGATCAATATGAGCCCGACCATATATTCCGGATAGTCGCGCAGAAAGATGATGGCCAAAACAAACATCAGAACAGGTCCTATGATCCAGTTCAGAATTAAAGAAATAGACAGAATCCGGGTGTTGCGGAATACCTTGGGCAACATGGCGTAATTTACTTTAGCCAGTGGGGGGTACATCATCAGAATCAGCCCGATGGCTATGGGAATATTCGTGGTTCCCACACTAAAAGAATGGATGATCTCAGGAAAAGTGGGCAGGAAATAACCAATACCAACCCCTATAGCCATTGCAATAAAGATCCAGAGGGTGAGGTTTCTGTCCAGGAAACTGAGCTTCTTTTCAGCCATGCTCAAGTATTGATTTTGGAGAAAACATAGCTCAATTCGGTAGCTATCTGCAAACTGCGTTCCTTGTATTTTGCAGCCTGAAGCGGGGTGTTGTCAAATATTTTCGGGTCTTCAAAAGTCAGGGGGATTCGAAGGTCTGCCCCGGCAATAAAGGGACAACCTTCATCGGCCTGGGAACAGGTCATCACGGCCGCAAATCCCGATTCCGGATTGAAAGGGTCGTCGAATTTTTTGGAAAACCCGATAACCGGATGGGCGCCAGCCCCGAATTTGATGCTGTAGACCGGGTTGTTGCCCTGACAGCGTTTTTCGATTTGAAACCCGTTGGTTTTCAACGTTTCCGCCACCATGGGAAAAAGGGCCGTGGCTTCCGTTCCCCCTGAATAACAAAAAACATTTTTGATGTCGTAATAAGCCGCCAGCGTTTGAGCCCATACCTGAGACAAATGACTTCTGCGCGAATTATGCGTACAGATAAAATTCAGGCGGATTTCCTGTTTGTCATTCACCCTGCTTTGGATATACCCAACTAGTGGGTTTAGCACGGTACGGCGTTCTTCCGATAGCGCTTCGGGGTTCAGATTCTGAATGACTTCTTCGATATCGGGAAATATGCGCGCGGGTATTTTAGACATTATTCCAATTGTTTCTCACTAGGTTTGATATCATCCCTTTCGTATGTGAATGACCTGATCTGAAAAGGACAGCAGCAACTTTTTATTATTGCAATATTACGATTAAATAGATGATCCCGGGAAATGTGTAATAAGCATTCCACTTTTTGATTTCGCAATCATTAAGATAGCTCAGGGAAGCGGTTTTCCGGCGTGCATACACCGGTATCCACTATCATTTATTAAGAGTGATTATTTTCCTACTTTAGTAGAATTGTAAATTAAACACGATCATGAAAAGATTTTTCCTCCTGCTTTTGGCCCTTGGCCTCTTCGTTTTTCAGGGAACCCCCGCGCACGCGCAACGCAAGAAAAATAAGGCGCCCGACGCCGCAAAACAAGAATTACCCCTTCAGGCTTTTAAATTCCGAAATATCGGCCCGGCCTTCCTTTCCGGGCGTATCGCGGATATCGCCCTCCATCCGGAAAACGACAACGTCTGGTATGTGGCCGTGGGTTCCGGAGGTGTTTGGAAAACGGTAAATGCCGGGACAACATGGACCCCATTGTTCGATCAGCAGAGTTCCTATTCCACAGGGTGTATCACCCTGGATCCCAGTAATCCCTCTACGGTCTGGGTGGGCTCGGGAGAGGATGTCGGAGGACGCCACGTCGCCTACGGCGATGGGGTTTACCGCTCTAAAGACGGAGGAGCGACATGGGAAAACCTGGGCTTGAAGGGTACAGAGCATATCGCGAGGATTGTCGTTCACCCGGATAACAGCGATGTGGTTTGGGTAGCCGCACAGGGGCCGCTGTGGAACAAAGGCGGGGAACGTGGGGTGTATAAGACGACAGACGGAGGCCTCACCTGGAATCGGGTGCTTGGCAACGATGAATGGACAGGTGCGACCGACCTGATCATGGACCCAAGGGATCCACAAGTGCTGTATGCGGCTACCTGGGATCGCCACAGGACAGTCGCCGCTCTCATGGGGGGTGGCCCGGGTTCCGGGATTCACAAATCGACCGATGGGGGAGAAACCTGGGAAAAACTGACCACCGGACTCCCAAAATCGAATATGGGTAAAATCGGGATTGCCATATCCCCTCAACAACCCGATGTGGTGTATGCCGCTATCGAACTGGACCGGAAAACCGGGGGTGTATTTCGTTCCGCAGACCGGGGCGCTTCCTGGAAAAAAATGTCCAATACGGTTTCCGGGGCAACAGGCCCCCACTATTATCAGGAACTCTTCGCAAGTCCTCATGAATTCGATCGTTTATACCTGATGAATGTCCGGGTACTGACTTCCGGCGATGGAGGTAAAACCTTTGTGCAGCTCAAGGAAGAGGAAAAACATTCAGACAACCACGCAATTGCTTTTAAGAAAGATGATCCCAATTACATCATGCTGGGTACGGATGCCGGAATTTATGAGACCTTCGATCTGGCGGAGAACTGGCGTTATCACAAAAACATGCCGCTGACCCAGTTTTACAAGGTGGCGGTGAATAATGCAGAACCCTTCTATCATATTTTTGGGGGAACTCAGGACAACGGCTCTGCAGGAGGACCATCAGCTACGGATGAACGAGAGGGTATTAGCAACAAACACTGGTACAAGACCCTTTTCGCGGATGGGCACCAATCGGCCACGGATCCGGAGTACAATGATATTATTTATGCTGAAACCCAGCAGGGCGGGTTGCACCGGGTGGATCTGACCACTGGCGAACCGGTATTTATTCAGCCCCAGGCCCTTAAGGGAGACCCGCACGAACGCTTTAACTGGGATGCCCCGATATTGGTTTCTCCCCATAATCCGGCCCGCTTGTATTTTGCGTCTTACCGCGTTTGGAAGTCCGAAAACCGGGGGGACGACTGGACGGCTATCTCAGAAGACCTTACCCGGAATGAAGAGCGGTTGGAATTGCCGATCATGGGGCGGCAGCAGTCCTGGGATAACGCCTGGGATGTAGGGGCCATGTCCAACTACAATACGATTACTTCTTTAAGCGAATCCCCTGTGCAGGAGGGGCTGCTCTATGCCGGAACGGATGATGGATTTATCGCGGTGAGCGGTAATGGGGGGGATACCTGGGATCGGATTCCGGTAACCCGACTCGGCCTTCCCGCCCGCAGTTTTGTCAACGACATCAAGGCGGACCTCCACGATGAAAATACGGTGTACGTGGTATTGGATAATCATAAAGAAGGCGATTTTAAACCGTATCTTTTCAAAAGTACAGACCGGGGAAAAACATGGAAATCCATGGCTTCCAATCTCCCGGATCGTACCTTATTATGGCGGATTGTACAGGATCATGTAGATAAGAATCTATTGTTTCTCGCTACTGAATTTGGGGTGTATACCTCTTTGGATGGAGGGGTGAACTGGCAAAAGTTACCCGGCACTCCCAATATGAGCTTTCGGGATCTGGTGATTCAAAAACGGGAGAACGATTTGGTCGCGGCCTCTTTTGGTCGCGGATTTTATGTACTGGATGATTACAGCGCCCTTCGGGAAATGACCCCGGCCGTCCTCAAGGAGGAAGGCAGGCTCTATACTCCGCGTACGGCTAAATGGTATGTGCCCCGAAGCAATCTCGGAAATACGGGAGCCGATTTTTACCTGGCTGAGAACCCCGAATTCGGGGCTGTATTTACCTACTATCTCTCCGGTGATTTTACGACCGGAAAAGAAAAACGAAAAGAAGCTGAAAAAGAAGCGGGCAAAGATGGTGGGGACATCCCCTTTCCGGGCTTTGACGCCCTGGATGCCGAGAACAGCGAACAACCCACCAGAGTATGGATTACCATTAAAGACGCACAGGGCAATGTGATCCGGCATCTTCAGGAAAAAGCCGAAAAGGGCACCCATCGCATGGCGTGGGACCTGCGACATGCCAGTACCCGCGCCATAGATCCAAATCGATCCGGCGGTGGTGGTGGCGGACGGTGGAACCGCGGTCCCCTGGCTACTCCAGGAATGTATACAGCCGCACTGGCGCTTGAAAAGGAGGGTACGGTTACCCCATTGGGCAGCGAAGTGCGCTTTGAGGTAAAACCCATTCGGGAAGGGACGCTAAAGGGCATGGACTACGCGAGCTATAATGAATATCGGGAGGAACTCGAAGGGTTACAACGCGATTTTGAGATGCTCCAGGATCAGTACGATGAGGCGGAAACTGCATTGAAAGGATTCCAGAAAGCGCTTCCTCTGGTGTCGGGATCACCTGCAGGCCTGGCCTCGGACGTACACGACTTGGAGAAAGCCCTGCGCGCTCTTGCAATCAAAGCGGAAGGGAGTCCGGCCCGAAATGAGATCGGCGAGCGCAACCCGCCCTCTGCCCAGTCCCATTTGAGTACAGCGAGCCGTGGCTTAACCACGACTTATGGCCCTACCCCTTTACACAGAAGGAGCCTGGAAACGGCTCAGGCGATGCTCAGTGAATTGAAACCCGAGATCACCCGGATTTCAGATCAGATGGTACCCGCCCTTGCGCGGAAATTTGAACAGGCTGGAGCCCCTTACATCAAAGGGCAGTAATAGTGAAATCAGAGCGGGCCGAATCCTGACGTTTTAAACCAGGAAGGGCCCGCTTTATTTTTTAAGCTTTTCCGGACTCAGAAACCGATTCCGAAGGTGAGATCCAGAGGAATTTCGAGCTTTTCGATGTTTCCGAGGGAGAGTTTTACCTCAATTTCTTCGGGCGCGTTTTTAAGAACAAACTGATTGGCTTCTATTCCGACTCCCAGGGCGTTGGCCTCCTCACTATCATCTCCCCCGACCACGCTCACAGCTTGTACAGGCAGGGCGGAAGCGATTCTGTAAATAATGTAGGTAGCATCGTCCGTAGAGGCTTCACCATCATTCCATACTTCAATACTGCCGTGATCCGTGGCGGTAACCATACTGCTGTTATTTCCGGGCATTTTAAGTCTTGTAGTCACCTCCTCAGACCCCTCTTTTTCAATTTCGAGAATAAAGACACCCTGCAAAGTGGCTTCTCTGGCTCCCTTAGCCGGAGTACCGTCAAAAGAGAGGTTTAAATCCACCCTCGAATTGTAGCTGTCAAAAGATTCATAGGATTCCTGGGCAAGAAACCCTTTTCCGGATTTTAAGAGATCATACCCGGTATCGTCCTGGAATTTAGTAATGGTCGATTCGCCTAAATTTAACCGGGAATAGGTCTGCCCCTCTGCAATGGGGATGGCTAAGCTCAGGTTCGTTCTAAGACTCATCTCATTTGATTTTGAAATGTTCAGCCCTAACAATTTTGTCTGACTGTATCCGGACAAGGTTGCTCCTAGCGCCATAAGGAGTACGAAAAAATGACTTAAAATGGTTGTTTGTGTTTTCATAGTGTGCCTTTTTATGTGGTGCCTCTGCTTTTTTGATCCTGCCTTTGATGCACTTCTAGGAGTGGAAATGACCAGGCGCACATCGAGATACAAATGCAGTAAAAATCAATAAATCAAAGGATTGCCGTTCTTTAAATATAATGAATTTATGGGCACAAAGTACTTTCAGGGTTCCTGGGTTTTTTAGGAAGCCAATGAAATCTATGAAGTAACTTTAAGCAGGAAAGATTACCTTCTTTGGAAGGCACGCAAGACTTATTTTTGAAAAAGCCGTTTCAATCAAACCCACCTACCGATAATGCTCACAGACATCCACCCAAAATTACCCATGCGAAACAAAAACACAACCCGGGATTTCTATCTCGATCTATTGGGTTTTCATTCATTCGGAGATATGTCTTATCCGGGCTATCTCATGCTACAAAGGGATGCTATTCAACTTCATTTTTTTGAGTTTCCCGAGCTCAATCCTCTGGAAAATTATGGACAAATATACCTGAGAACTGATGCTATAGAACAATTACACCAGGAGTTCGTGGATCGAAAAGTCGAGATTCACCCGAACGGTCATTTAAGCCTGAAACCATGGGGGCAAAAGGAATTTTCCATTCTGGATCCGGACCATAATTTGCTGACTTTCGGCCAGTCGCTCTGATGATAGGTCTTCGGCTGTTATTAGAAATTTTCAGACCCCTGGTTCGTCTTGTCAGGCACAGGAAATGGAGGATTTGAATGTAGGGTGGTTTCAAATGTTAGGATCGGTTCTGGTATTATGGGCCTGTTCAACCCGGATGGCATAACCGAAAAGCATACAGGGAGCACAATAAAACACAGTGCTTCAGGGTTCTATAGGTCAGGGCATTGAGAGTCGGAGGCAGTGCATGCTCCTTTAGGATGTGCCGATCCGGGACCCCAGTTTCTAGAATTTGGTATGGTATACCGGAATATTTCATAGCTTTGTCTGACCCATGAAGGCAATTGTTTTTAAAATAGCATCCCTTTTTATGGCACTCCTGGTGCTGTTATCCACCCTTTCGTTTTCCGTGGGGATGCACTTCTGTGGGGATTCCCTGGTAGACTTCAGTCTTTTTGAAAGTGTGGATTCCTGTGGCATGGAAGCCAAGCCGGCAAAATCATCCGCCTCTTGTGAGATGTTGGATGTGGATTGCTGTTCCGATGTGGCCTTTGTCGTGGAAGGTCAGCAGGAACTGAATCTCTCTTTTGAGCCGTTGACTCCAGAGCAGCAGCTCTTAGTCACTTCTTTTGTTTACACCTACCTGAGCCTTTTTGAAGGCCCTTCAGAGGATAGCCCCCATTTTAAGGACTATGCTCCACCTCCGCTGATACGGGACGTTCAGATCCTGGATCAGACTTTTCTTATTTGATTTTTAAACCCCGGAAATTCAGACCTGATGACGTGGTGTCGTTCGGGTCAAACCTGTTTATACGGGTTCTTCGTTTATGCGATTTCTAATGGTTTAAGAATTGAGTCCTATGCTGAATAAAGGCATTAAATTTCTTATAGAGAATAAACTGATTGCGGTACTGTTACTCCTTTTGTTTGTCGGATGGGGGACGGTAAATGCTCCTTTTGACTGGGATACGGGGATGCTGCCCCGCAATCCCGTGGCCGTGGATGCCATTCCGGATATTGGGGAGAATCAACAGATCGTCTTTACCCAATGGCCCGGACGTTCCCCTCAGGACATTGAAGACCAGATCACCTATCCCCTGACTACCTCCTTACTGGGGATCCCCGGAGTGCGCACGATTCGAAGTTCATCCATGTTCGGGTTTTCGAGCATCTATATCATCTTTGAAGAGGATGTGGAATTCTATTGGAGCCGCAGCCGAATTCTGGAGAAACTAAACTCCCTCCCTTCCAACCTCCTGCCGGAAGGGGTCAACCCCGCCTTAGGCCCTGATGCCACGGGCTTGGGTCAGATCTTTTGGTACACCCTGGAAGGACGGGATGAAAAAGGCAATGTCACAGGCGGCTGGGACCTGCAGGAACTCAGGAGTATTCAGGATTACTATGTGAAGTACGCCCTTTCAACCGCCGGTGGGGTGTCTGAAGTAGGGTCTATCGGGGGATATGTTCAGGAGTACCAGATCGATATAGATCCGGAGCTCATGAAGCAGTACGGGATTGAGCTACAACAGATCGTCAATGCCGTGAAGCAGAGCAATCGGGATATTGGAGCCCAAACCCTGGAAATCAACAAGGCCGAATATCTGGTTCGGGGCCTGGGGTATATCGAGTCTCTGGACGACATTAAAAATGCGGTGGTCAGTTCAGAAGCGTATACCTCCCTGCGCATTGGAGACATCGCAAAAGTCTCCCTGGGCCCTGCGGAGCGTAGGGGAATACTGGATAAGGAAGGTGCTGAAGTTGTGGGCGGAGTAGTGGTCGCCCGATATGGCTCCAACCCCCTGGAGGTTATTGAGAATGTTAAGGAAAAGATACAGGAGCTCAGTGCCGGATTGCCCACAAAAGTATTGAGTGATGGGCGAACCACACAGCTGACCCTTGTTCCATTCTACGACCGAACCGAGCTTATTGAGGAAACCCTGGGAACCCTGAACGAGGCACTCACCCTTGAAATCCTGGTTACTGTTCTGGTCATCGTGATCATGGTTTTTAATCTCCGGGCTTCCATCCTGATCTCAGGACTTCTGCCCGTGGCGGTGTTGATGGTTTTTATCGCCATGAAATTCTTTGGCGTAGACGCGAATATCGTGGCGCTCTCAGGAATTGCCATTGCGATAGGGACGATGGTGGATGTGGGGGTCATTCTATCGGAGAACATCATCCGGCACCTGGAGGAGAACCAGGAGAAACTACCTGTAAATACGGTCGTTTATAATGCTTCTGCCGAAGTTTCCGGGGCTATAGTAACCGCTGTGATGACTACCATCATCAGTTTTATCCCGGTCTTTACCATGATCGGAGCCGAAGGAAAATTATTCCGTCCGCTGGCTTTTACCAAAACCTTTGCCCTGACAGCTTCTATAATCGTGGCTCTTTTCCTGATTCCACCCTTCGCAGCCTTTTTGTTTCGGAAAAAGCGCAGTAAGAGTATTATGGGGTATGTACTTAGTGTGGTTCTCATGCTTACTGGTCTTGTAGCCGTTGTCTACGGGTATTGGCTGGGGCTGGCGCTCATGGCCTTCGGCACCATACGTCCCCTTAAAAACGAAGAACTGGCCGGGCGTCTCTTCAAGGGATTCTCACTTTCTGAAAAGCAGGCTACCCTCTGCAATATTATTATTTCCGCCGCTGCGATTGTATTTCTTCTGGCGACCTATTGGCGCCCTCTGGGTTTTGATCGAAGTATTTTTATAAACCTCATTTTCGTGGGATTGATTTGTTTCGGGCTTTTAGCTGGATTTTTGCTTTTTAGAAAATCCTATAGTAAGATTCTGAGGTGGGCCTTGCGGAATAAAATGACCTTTCTGAGTATTCCCCTGGCCATTGTTGTTTTAGGGGTGTTTATCATGCAGCATACGGGGAAGGAGTTTATGCCTGCCCTGAATGAAGGCTCTTTTTTACTGATGCCCACATCGCTTCCGCACTCCGGTGTGGCCGAAAACAAGCGTGTCCTCCAACAACTCGATATGGCGGTCGCCAGTATCCCGGAAATTTCAACAGTGGTGGGTAAGGCCGGCCGAACGGAATCGGCCCTGGACCCCGCCCCCCTCTCCATGTATGAGAATATGATTCAGTACAAATCGGAGTATATGGAGAATGCGGCCGGGGAACCCCAACGTTTCCAGGTGGATGCCAACGGCTTATTTGTATTGAAAAAGGGAGGGGTCGTCCGGAATCCGAATTTTCCTTCGGATCCTCCGGCTCAGGAAGCTGAAGCCTCAGAGGCAGACGCTTTTGCGGAAATCACTTACGCAGATCTCATTCCCGATTCCTCCGGGGAGTACTTTCGTACATGGCGCCCGGAGATTCAGTCCCCCGACGACATCTGGAGTGAAATTGTAAAGGTCACGCGCTTGCCCGGCGTGACCTCGGCTCCCAAACTACAACCCATTGAAACCCGCCTCGTCATGCTGCAAACCGGGATGCGCGCTCCGATGGGCATTAAAGTGAAGGGCCAGGATTTAGAACAGATAGAAGCCTTTGGCCTGCAGCTGGAGAATCTGCTCAAAGAAGTCGATGGGGTTAAAGCCGAAGCTGTTTTTGCAGACCGGATTGTCGGAAAGCCCTATTTGCTCATAGATATCAATCGGGAAGCCCTGGTCAGATATGGTATAAACGTGGAAGATGTACAGCAGGTCCTGGAAGTGGCTATCGGTGGAATGACCTTAACCCAGACGGTAGAGGGGAGGGAGCGCTACGGGGTGCGCGTGCGCTATCCGAGGGAGCTTCGGGACAACCCCGCCGACCTTAAAAACATTTATGTCCCTGTGGCTCAGGGCAGTTCCGTGCCCTTAAGCGAACTGGCCACCATTCGATATGAAAAAGGGCCTCAGGTTATTAAAAGTGAGGATACGTTTTTGGTGGGCTATGTGCTTTTTGATAAGCAGGACGGCTTTGCTGAGGTAACCGTCGTTGAAAACGCCCAGGCCGCTATTCGCCAAAAAATTGAAGCAGGAGCACTTGTGGTTCCCAAAGGAATCAGCTACGCCTTTACCGGAACGTATGAAAACCAGGTGCGGGCTGAAAAGACGCTTACTGTGGTGGTTCCCCTCGCGCTGCTGATCATATTTCTGATCCTGTATTTCCAGTTCCGATCGGTTTCCACATCCCTGATGGTTTTCACCGGTATCGCCGTGGCTTTTGGAGGCGGCTTTTTGATGATCTGGTTTTATGGACAGGACTGGTTCCTGAATTTCAGCTTTTTCGGGGAAAACCTGCGGGATCTGTTCCAGATGGGTACCATTAACCTGAGTGTTGCAGTTTGGGTCGGATTTATCGCCCTGTTTGGCATCGCCACTGACGATGGGGTGATCATGGCCACCTACCTGACCCAGACCTTTAAGAGTAACAAACCCGAAACCATCGAATCTATTCGGGCCTCGGTGGTAGAAGCGGGAGAAAAGCGGATACGCCCCTGCCTGATGACCACCGCCACTACGCTCCTAGCCCTATTGCCCATATTGACCTCTACAGGCCGGGGGAGCGACATTATGATACCCATGGCAATCCCGTCATTTGGCGGGATGCTGGTAGCCCTGATTACGCTATTGGTCGTTCCGGTCTTATTCTGCTGGAAAAGCGAGTGGCGTTTAAAAAAAGAGAAAGCATGAAAAAGAGAATCTGTACCATTTTCGGATTTTTTCTGGCTGCTATCAGTCAGGGTCAGACGCTACAATCCTATCTGGAGGAAGCAGAGGCCAACAATCCCGAGATACAGGCCTTTGAGCTGAAATACAACATTTCCAGGGAGAAATCTCAGCAGGCCGACGCCTTGCCCAATATGGAAGTAAGCGCCGGGGTTTTTGTAAGTGAACCGGAAACACGGACCGGGGCGCAGAAGGCCCGCTTTTCCGTTCGGCAAATGCTGCCCTGGTTTGGAACACTGACGGCGCGCGAGGACTATGCCAATGCCCTGGCCGAAATAGATTATCTGGACATGGTTATTGTGAAGCGGAAGTTGCGACTCTCCATCGCCCAGTCCTATTATGCCCTCTATGCCAATAAGGAAATACAGGAGGTTCTGGAAAGGAACATCCAATTGCTCAGGACGTATGAAAAACTGGCCCTTACCGCTGTGGAAGTCGGGAATGCTTCGGCCGTGGATGTGCTCAAGCTCCAGATCCGCCAAAACGAACTCCAGGCGCAAAGCGACATCCTGAAGCAGGACTTTCAATCCCAAACCCATCAGTTTAACACGCTTTTGAATCGGGATACGGGTTTAGAAATTGCACTGGCCGACACCCTGGAAATCGGGACCGGGATAGAAATTGAAGGGGGTACCCTCGATGTGCATCCCGAACTTGAGAAGTACGACAAGCTCTACGAGTCGGTCGCCCAATCCGAAATTCTCAATCAGAAAGAAACCCAGCCGGGTATCGGATTTGGCCTGGATTACATTCCTGTGGCTGAGCGGCCGGGGATGGATTTCAGCGATAATGGAAAGGATGTGGTCATGCCTATGGTATCCTTTTCCATTCCGGTATTTAATTCGAAATACAAGTCCCGATCGGTGGAGAATGAACTCCGGCAGGAGGAACTCAATGCTCAAAAAGTAAACCGGCGCAATGTGCTGGAATCGGCATTGAATACGGCCCTTAATAGCCGCGAAGCGGCGCGGATCCGGTTTGAGACCCAGCAGCAAAACCTCCGGCAGGCCAATGATGCAGAAGAAATCCTGATCAAAAACTACGAGACCGGAACTATCGATTTCAATGATATTTTGGATATTCAGGAACTGCAATTGAAGTTTGAGGTGCAACAAATCAACGCCGTGGAGCAGTATTATGCGCAGATGGCGATCATCAATTACCTGACCAATGGATAAACCAGACACAATGAAACACAGGTATACGATCCAGGGAATGACCTGTAATGGGTGTCGTTCCCATGTGGAGGAGATCCTTTCTAAGGTTGGAGGGGTGACTGTGGCTTCTGTGGATTTGGAAAAAGCGGAAGCGACTATCGAAATGGAAGACCATATTCCTATCGAAGAATTTCAGGTAGTTTTAAAAAATGATGGCGGTCGGTACAGCATCCATCCACATGGGGAATCCCACCACGAACGGAATACCAGAAAGGCAGATACCCCTGAAGGTCAGGGTACAGGAACCTTTTATTGCCCGATGCACTGCGAGGGAGACAAAACCTATGATCAGCCTGGAGACTGCCCGGTCTGCGGCATGGATTTAGTGGAAGAGCAGAACCTCTCGGCCCATACGGCTACGCAGTTTACCTGTCCGATGCATCCTGAAATCGTCAGGGACGAAGCGGGAAGCTGCCCCATTTGTGGGATGGATCTCGTGCCTATGGACGCTGACCTGTCCGCAGAAGAGAAGACGTATAAAAACTTGATTAAAAAATTCCGCATAGCGGTTGCGTTTACGTTGCCCATATTTTTAATCGCGATGTCTGAAATGATTCCCGGAAATCCGCTCTACGGGCTTATGGGACAAAAATACTGGAACTGGATCCAGTTCGCCCTTTCCATTCCCGTGGTGTTCTATGCGACCTGGATGTTCTTTGAACGGGCCTATCGCTCGGTTAAAACATGGAATCTCAATATGTTTACCCTTATCGGTATCTGAGCAGGAGTCGCCTGGCTCTATAGCGTTTTCGGATTGTTTTTTCCTGATTTTTTCCCTCCTCAGTTTAAAACGGAATCTGGAAGCGTCCATGTGTACTTTGAGGCGGCCACAGTAATTCTGACCCTGGTCCTTTTGGGGCAGGTATTGGAAGCCAGAGCCCATAGTAAAACAAACACTGCTGTTAAGGAATTATTGAAATTAGCTCCGAACAAAGCGATTCGGGTAAAGGATGAAAAGGAGGAAGAAATCAGTATAGACGAAATTGAATTGGGCGATATTCTTCGGGTCAAACCCGGCGAGAAGATTCCGGTGGATGGGGTTTTGACCCAGGGAAATACTTCGTTGGACGAATCCATGATAACCGGAGAACCTATTCCTGTAGACAAAGTTGAGGGAGATAAGGTCAGTAGCGGAACGATCAATGGGAACCAGTCTTTCCTGATGAAAGCTCAAAAAATCGGGTCCGACACCCTGTTGTCTCAGATCATCAAAATGGTGAATGAAGCCAGCCGTAGCAAGGCGCCGATTCAAAACCTGGCGGATAAAGTTTCGGGCTATTTTGTGCCCGCGGTAGTGCTGATTTCCGGAATCACGTATGCGGTTTGGGCCCTTTGGGGTCCTGAGCCTGCCTATGTCTACGCCCTGGTCAATGCTATAGCGGTATTGATTATCGCCTGCCCCTGTGCCCTCGGACTGGCTACGCCCATGTCGGTCATGGTAGGTGTGGGTAGGGGAGCCCAAAAAGGCGTCCTGATACGAAATGCCGAAGCCCTGGAGAAAATGCACAAGGTGGATACGCTCATCGTAGATAAGACCGGAACGATTACGGAAGGAAAACCGTCTGTGGAAATGGTTTTAGGTTCAGGAAGTGCTTTTTCCGAAAAGCAAGTGCTGCAGTATATCGCCTCGCTCAATCAATGGAGTGAACATCCCTTGGCCGGGGCAACGGTGGCCTATGGAAAAGAACAGGGGGTAGACTTTTTAAAATCGGGTAGTTTTAATTCAGTTACCGGGAAAGGCGTCGAAGGCAACGTAAACGGGAAAAGGGTGTCTCTTGGAAACGAAAAAATGATGGAAACTGCAGGGGCTGAGATTGAAGCAGGCTTCAGGGAAAAGGCCGAGCAATTTCAAAAACAGGGAAAAACAGTATCCTACCTGTCCCTCGACAAGACCGTGGTGGGTTGTGTCGTCATAGGGGATAAAATCAAAGGGACAAGTAAAAAGGCTATCAAGGCCCTTCAGGAGAAAGGGATTCAGGTGGTCATGTTCACGGGCGATAATAAGGAGACCGCCGGGGCAGTGGCACAGACGCTCCACCTCTCTGATTTTAAGGCGGGGATGCTGCCGGAGGATAAACTCAGAGAAGTAGAAAAACTCCAGGAACAAGGAAAAGTAGTCGCTATGGCAGGAGATGGCATCAACGACGCCCCGGCCCTGGCCAAAAGCGATGTGGGAATCGCTATGGGGACAGGCACGGATGTGGCTATTCAGAGCGCTTCCATCACCCTGGTAAAAGGAGACTTGCAGGGGATTGTGAGGGCGCGGAACCTGAGTGATGCCGTGATGAATAACATCAGACAGAACCTGTTCTTCGCCCTGGGATACAACACCCTGGGCAGACCTAT
>CAKZOC010000141.1 GCA_937136025.1 uncultured Bacteroidota bacterium | reverse complement strand
CGGTGAGCTTGCAGCGGGGGGAACTTCTGATCGCGATCGTTTGCGGGGCACCGGTTCCATTGCGTTGGTCGTAGATGAGCGCCTCTTCCCTGCATTCAACTCTCTGAGCACATAAGGCTTCCGCCCCGGATGCCAAGTTCTTTCTCTCTATCGACCGCCTGGACTACTCCAAAGGAATTGCCAAACGGCTCAAAGCCTTTGAATACTTTTTACAGAAATATCCTGAATACAAGGAGAAAGTACGGCTCATCATACTTGCCGTTCCCTCCCGCTCCAAAGTACCCCAATATCAATTATTGAAAAAGGAAATCGACGAGCTCGTCGGCCGGATCAACGGGGAACTCTCCACAGTAAGCTGGACTCCGATCTGGTATTTCTATCGCTCTCTGGGATTTGAGAATCTGGTAGATTTATATACCAGTTGTGATATCGCCTGGCTTACCCCAATACGGGATGGGATGAATCTGGTGGCCAAAGAATATATCGCCACCCGTACCGATAAGACGGGTGTTCTGATCCTCAGTGAAATGGCGGGATCCGCCAACGAAATGCACGAAGCCCTGCTGATTAACCCCAATAATTTTGAACAAATAGCCGATGCCCTGCATCAGGCGATCAATATGCCTGAAGAAGAGCAAAAGACCCGGAACACCGCCATGCAAAAGCGATTAGCGCGCTACAATGTGGAAAAGTGGGCTCGCGATTTTATGGATTCCCTTCTGACGCATAAACAAATGGACCCACCCTACGTGGCCCGCAGGCTTACTGTAGACCTTACCAATACCATGATGGAAAAGTATCGTAAAGCGAACAACCGTATCTTGTTTGTGGACTACGATGGCACCCTTGCGGGGTTTAAAAACGATCCGAAAAAGGCGAGTCCGGATAAAGAGTTAATCGATATGCTCGATGCGCTTTACAAGCAAAAAAGAACAGACATATTTATCATTAGTGGTAGAGATAAAGATACCCTCGGAAAGTGGTTTGAAGGGAAAGGATACTCCATGATCGTGGAACACGGGGTATGGATATCAGAAGAAGGCCGGGATTTCCAGCTGCTTGAGAATGTCAAGAATGACTGGATGCCTAAAATCCGACCGGTTCTCGAATCCTTCGTAGATCGAACTCCGGGATCCTTTATCGAGGATAAGAATTACTCCATGGCCTGGCACTACCGCAACACGGATCCGGATTTTGGACAAAAGCGCGCCTCCGAACTCAACACCGTCCTGACCTCCCTGATCGCCAATGACGACCTCAGCGTACTGAACGGCAACAAAGTCGTTGAAATCAAAAGTAGTAATGTCAATAAGGGCCGTGCGGCCATGCGCATGCTGGCGCGCAAGGATTATGATTTTATTTTCGCCATTGGAGATGACTGGACCGATGAATTTATGTTCCAGGAGCTGCCTGAGGAAGCGGTTACCGTAAAAGTTGGGCGTATGAAAACCCAGGCAAAGTACTTTCTGGAGGGGATACCGGCCGCGCGTGCCCTAATCCATCGTTTCACCGAAATATAACCCCTAGCGGGAAATTCTGGTTGTGTAACCCCCTCGAAATAGCTACTTTCCCCTATGGAACTCCTGAATTTAAGGAGTACTAAAGAGATGAGATTCAAATCCATTAAAAATCAGAAGGTTATGTTTTTCTATAACACTATGAGGCCTTTCACCCTGTGCTGCACCTTCACTCTTGGAATTTCCTCGGTTTGCGGGCAAATGGAATCGGAGGTCTACCTGTCCGATTTTGAATCCAGAGACGGTGTATTTGAGGTATCCGTCCCGATAAATATCTCCCGGAACCCGGGATATGACAACCAGCCGTATTTTCTCGGTGATGATGATCTGCTCTATGCCAGAACACGCAATGGCCAAACGGATATCGCGAGGTATTCTTTGTCCGACCAGAAGACTGTCTGGCTGTCCGACACCCCCGGAGGGAGCGAATACTCCCCAGTAAAAATTCCGGGTAAAGAGGCTGTTTCTTCGATTCGCCTGGACACTACGGGACTTCAGCGACTTTATAGCTATCCCCTCGAAGGAGGCCCGCCTGAACTGCTGAACGCAGATCTCAAAATCGGATATCATATTTGGTACAGCCCGGAATTGTTGGTGTGCACCGTTCTTATAGAGGATAGAATGGATCTGGTGGTCGTAAATCTAAGGGATAAGAGCCAGTATACTTTCCAGCAAGGTGCAGGCAGATCATTGCATCGAATTCCCGACTCGGAGCATATCAGTTATACAGCTGTGGAAAAAGGAAAGGTAGTGGTCAAATCCATGCATCCGGTATCCGGGGCCACTGAAGTTATCGCGGTGCTTCCTGAAGGGGTTCAGGACATGTATTGGCTGGATGCCAGCCACTTGATATGCGGGCAGGGGAACGAATTAATCTCGTTTAATACCAGAGATAAGGGCCCATGGAAATCCTTTTATGCCCTTGAGAATCCTAAATCTAAAATTACCCGATTGGCGTATAATGGCCCCTCAGGAGTTTTGGCCATGGTTATAGAAACCCAGGACTAGAAGCATGAAGTTACCCCACAACATAGGACGTGTGGAAGCCCTCAGCGATGGGGTCTTTGCTTTTGCAGCAACGCTTATGGTGGTATCCCTGGACCTCAACGAGAGTTGGCTGGACATGGCGGACAAAGGACTGAACCTCATTACCTTTGCAGTGAGTTTCTTTGTATTAATAGGCCTTTGGACGGTGCATTACAATTATTTCCGACGGTCTGAGGGCTACGTGGATTACGTCATTATCGCCTTTAATTCCCTCTTGCTCTTTGTAATCCTTTATTATGTGTTTCCGCTCAAATCTCTGATTAATTCCTGGTTGGGGAAAGAGCGAATCACCATGGAGGGGTTGGCAGATCTCTTTCAGTGGTACAGCCTCGGGTTTTTGTTGATTTTTCTATGTTTTTCCCTCATGTATCGCAGGGCCTATAAAAAGTCAAAGTCCTTGTCCCGATCTATAAATCTCCTTTTTTATTCCAGGCATTTTGCGATTTATGTGGCCGTGGGGGCCCTCTCAATTCTGGTAGCGCATCTGGGCATTGGGATCAGATACGGGATACCCGGTTTTATCTATGTTTTACTGGGACCCCTGTGCTATCTGCACGCGGCCCAATTTCAAAAGAAATATCCAAATATTTTATAATGAAGAAATACTATCTTTTTTTTACGATCCTCCTCTGTTATCCCATGCTTCATGGGCAAACAGACACGCGTATTTATGAAATTATCGAGGCGGTCTCCACCGAGCGCATCCGGGAAGACATCACGAAGCTGGCCGGATTCGGAACCCGGCATACCCTAAGTGATACCGTTTCTCAAACCCGGGGCATCGGAGCGGCCCGAAGGTGGATAAAACAGGAGTTTGAGGCCATATCGAAAAACTGTGGCGGGTGTCTCGAAGTATTTTATCAGCGAAATCTGGTGAAAGCCTCCGAAAATGAGCGGATACCGGAAGATGTCTGGGTGGTCAACGTCATCGCCATCCAAAGAGGAAAGAAACACCCGAATCGCTATATTATGATGAGCGGGGACATCGATTCGCGGGTCAGCGATCCGAATAATGCCACTTCAGATGCTCCGGGGGCCAACGACAATGCCAGTGGCATGGCCGGTACCATTGAAGCCGCCCGTGTGCTTTCTAAATACTCCTTTGAGAACAGCATTATCTATGCGGGGCTTTCCGGTGAAGAGCAGGGCCTTTTCGGAGGTCGCGGCCTGGCGGCGTATGCCAGGGAAAAACAATGGGAACTGATCGGGGTGATGAACAACGATATGATTGGGAATACCACCGGGGTAGATGGTGTGGTCAGCAACCGTGATTTCCGGATCTTTTCAGAACCTGTGCCACCCACAGAGACTGAAAGGGAGCGGCGTTCCCGACGCTTTTATGGAGGGGAAGTGGATGGGATATCCCGCCAATTGGCCCGGTATGTATACCGCACCACCCGGACGTATATGCCCGAAATGAACCCTATGCTCATCTATCGCCTGGATCGATTTGGACGGGGCGGACACCACAGGCCCTTTAACGACGAAGGCTTTGCCGGAATCCGGATTATGGAGGCTCACGAGAATTACACCCAGCAGCACCAGGACATCCGAACGGAAAATGGTATCGCCTATGGGGACCTTCTTGAGTATGTAGATTTCGGGTATGCGGCCAAGCTCACAGCGGTCAACGCCATTTCCCTGGCTTCATTGGCCTGGGCCCCTCCTGCCCCTGAAAAGGTTGAAATAGGCGGGATTGTAGCACCGGCTGCAAGACTCAGGTGGGCGCCTGTTGAAGGGGCTAAAGCGTACAAGGTCTACTGGCGCGACACTACTTCTCCAACCTGGGATCATTTCAGGTATGTGGACGAGAATACAGAGGTCACCCTGGAGGGTATTGTAATCGATAATTTCTTTTTTGGGGTCTCGGCTGTAGGGCCTGATGGGCATGAGAGCCCGGTTGTTTTCCCTTCCGGGGTTTTCAGAAACTGATACACTATGAATTTTAAATACTCGACTTTCGTTCTTTCTCTGGGATTCCTCATATTGGGGATTTCCTGTGGTCCGCCTGAGAAAAAGGTTTCGGAGATGCAGTTGCCCAATATGGAGCGCCTCTTTAATTTCTATGGGGAAAAACAAGCCTCAGGCGCTTTTAAAGTCTTGGCAGATAGCCTGATGCGCGCCAATGAAGATCTGCAGTCCTCCGAACTCTTTGTACAAGCCGCCTATGCCTATTGGGAAGGGGGCGAAACGGACTCCGCCATGGCCATGCTTCACAAAGCCATTGACAATGGTATGTCTAACCCCAGAATTCTCGAGAAATTTCCAAAGCGTACCAACGCCCCGGAAGGCAAGGGCTGGTCAGCCCTGCAGGATCGCCTGGATTCCATAGACCGGGAATTGAAGGAACTCTCCCACTTTGAATTGCGCACAGAAGCCATGGATGCTTTCTGGCCGTATTTGAACAGGGCCCTGCAAGACACCTCCCAGGCCCGGGAACAGTTAAAAACCTTTGTCCTCACCGGTCCTCCGGAAGTACGGGATTTCTATGTGGTCCGCTATGGGAGTATAGATCAGATGTACGGACAAATAATCAATGCCGCCCCGGAGTATTACACGTATCTGGAACGCCAGTTCAGCCCCGATAGCGTGAATCTGGTGAAAGAAACGATTGTCAGCTCCATGACCCGGTTTCGGGAAATCTATCCCCAGGCCGTTTTCCCGAAAGTATACATTGTTCCCGGTATTTTAAATACAGGAGGCACAGCTACTGAAATGGGGATGTTTTTGGGCGGTGATATGTATGGAAAATCGCCAGAAATGCCGACAGGGGAACTTTCGGACTGGCAGCGGGACGCCATTATGAACTTTAGTGATCTGCCACGGCTCACCATACATGAACTCATGCACTTTCAACAGAACTACCAGGATGAGCAGCACCGGGAGACCCTCCTTTCGGCCGTCGTTCACGAGGGAGTCTGTGATTTTATGGTGGAACTGTGCACAGGAGAAGTCCTGGTCAATGAGAATCTGGAATTCCTTTCCGTAGCTGAAAACGAAAAATGGGTTTTTGAAGAACTCGCCGCTGAGCTTTTAGAAGACGACGCTTCTAAATGGCTCTACAATGGAGGTAGTATCGAAGATCGGCCGGCTGACCTGGGGTATACTGTAGGTTATCTGATCACCAAATCGTATTACGAGCAGCACCCGGATAAAAAACAAGCGGTGTATGATCTGTTGAATTCAAATGACCTGATCGAAATTGTGAAAAACAGTAAGTATGCCTACCTTTTGGAGGGGGCACAGCCCCAAACTTCCCAAAACTTGAGCTTATGAGAAAATACTTGAGCTTTCTGGTCTTGCTCTCAGTTATGACATCCGTTGGCGCACAGGATTCCTTCACCCGGCAGGACAGCCTCAGAGGGAGTATTACCCCGGAACGCGCCTGGTGGGATCTGACCTATTACGATCTGAGTGTACACATCATGCCGGAGTCCCGCAGCCTCTTCGGAACCAATACCATTCACTACACGGTTCTGGAGCCCCAAACCCGGATGCAAATTGACCTCCAAACTCCTCTTGAAATTGAAAGTGTCGTTCAGGATGACCGCCCCCTGGAGTTTGTTCGGGAAGGGAATGCCTATTTCATCACACTCATAAAACCTCAGGTCCGGGGCGCACACGAAGCCCTGGATATACGTTATTCCGGAATTCCTTTGGAGGCTGCGAATGCCCCGTGGGATGGGGGCTTCTCCTGGAAACAAGACAGCAAAGGACAGCCCTTTGTCGCCACCTCCTGCCAGGGTTTGGGTGCCAGCGTCTGGTGGCCCAACAAAGACCATATGTACGATGAGCCGGACTCTATGGCCATCCGCCTGACGGTTCCCAAGCCGTTGACCGGGGTGGCCAATGGACGATTGCTTAAAACAGAAGAAGCCGGGGAGAACCGAACCTTTCACTGGTTCGTCAGCAATCCGATCAACAACTACGGGGTGAACGCCAATATTGCGGAATATACCCGGTACTCAGAAACTTTTTCAGGCGAAAAAGGATCCCTGGACCTGGATTATTATGTCCTGCCGGAGAATCTTGAAAAAGCCAAAGAACAGTTTAAACAGGTGCCGATGATGATGGAGGCCTTTGAACACTGGTTCGGGCCATATCCCTTTTACGAGGATAGTTTTAAACTGGTGGAAGTGCCCTATCTGGGTATGGAGCATCAGAGTTCCATTACGTATGGAAACGGATATCAAAACGGGTATTTGGGACGGGATCTGTCGGGAACCGGTTGGGGGTTGAAATTTGACTTTATCATCATTCACGAAGCCGGACATGAATGGTTTGCCAATAATATCACCTACCGGGATATAGCAGATATGTGGATTCACGAAAGCTTTACCGCCTACTCTGAGGGTCTCTATCTGGATTACCACTTCGGGACAGAAGCGGCTTCAGCCTATGTAATCGGAACCCGCGCGAATATCAGGAATGACAAACCCATCATCGGCACATACGACGTCAATTCCAGAGGTTCGGGGGATATGTACCCCAAGGGAGCGAATATGCTGCATACCCTTCGGCAACTCCTTGAAGATGATGAACTCTGGAGAAGCATGCTAAGAGGGCTCAATGAGACCTTCTACCACCAAACGGTCACCACGGAACAAATCGAGTCGTATCTGAGTGAAAAGAGCGGTAAAGACCTGAGTGCCTTTTTTGATCAGTACCTCCGCTCGAAGTGGGTTCCGAATCTCGAATACCGTTGGAACGGGAATATCCTGGAGTATCGCTACCGGGATGTCGTTCCCGGGTTCGATATGCCTGTCCGGGTTTTCGCAGACGAGGAGGCCCGATGGATTTATCCGGCTGCCACTTGGAAACAGACCCCGTTTCCAATGAAACCTGAGCGTTTCGAGGTCGATTCAAATTTCTACATTACAACCACCCCCCAATGATGAAAATATATTGCTCCATATTGCTGCTGTTTATTTCTTTTTCCTGTAAGCAGGATTCCCAAAAGGAAATTCCAAACCGGACCCTTGTAAAGAACGTCCATATCGTAGATGTGGAACAGGGAACCATACTCGAAAACCGGCATATTCTGGTGGGCGCCGAAAAGATCCTGGAGATTACGGATGTTCTGCCCTCAGGGGAATTCAGCACAGTCATTGATGGGGAGGGCGCCTACATAGTTCCGGGCCTTACAGAAATGCATGCCCATATTCCGTCGCCTCCTACTTCTGAAAAACGCATTGAAGAAACCCTTTTCCTCTACCTCTCCGGAGGAATTACCACTATTCGGGGGATGCTGGGGCATCCGTATCACCTGGAATTGAGGGAAAACGTGAGAAAAGGGAGTGTACTGGGCCCCCGCATTTTCACATCTAGCCCTTCTCTGAATGGGAATACGGTACAAACCCCGGAAGAGGCTATGGAAAAAGTGGGGCAGTACGCCTCTGAAGGCTATGATTTTCTAAAAATACACCCGGGGATCCAACGGGGCGTCTTCGATGCTCTGGTGTCGGCGGCGCGTCAGGCAGGGATCCCTTTTGCAGGCCATGTCCCCGTCGAAGTCGGTATACGGCATGCGCTGGAAAGCGGGTATGCCACCATAGACCATGTAGACGGTTATCTGGAGGGCCTCGTCCCTGAAGATACAGCCGTCAACCCTGAAGAGAATGGTTTTTTCGGTTTTAATTTTACCCCACTGGCAGATACTTCCAGGATTAAGGACCTGGTAGCGCTTACCCGAAAGCAACAGGTTTGGGTCGTGCCCACCCAAACGCTGTTTGAGCGTTGGTTTGCGCCCACAGATGCGGACAGTCTGCTGGCCCAGCCTGAAATGAAATACATGACTCCCGCTACGCTGGCCAACTGGAAGCGGATCAAAGAAGAACAACTCCGTGATCCTTCCTGGGATCCGGAGCAATGGGTTCTTTTTGATCATATTCGTCTCAGGCTCATTCTGGAATTGGCCAGAAACGGTCATGGACTCTTACTGGGGTCAGATGCCCCGCAACTCTTCAATGTCCCCGGATTCTCCCTGCATCGGGAAATGGCGGCCATGGAAGGCTCCGGACTCTCGCCGGCGGAAATCCTCAGGATGGGCACCCTGGCCCCGGCTCAATTTTTTGGAGCCGAAGCCGAATGGGGTTCTATAACGGTTGGGAAAGCAGCAGACTTTTTCCTGGTGGAAGCCAACCCTTTAGAAGATCTGAGTGCACTCCGGGAAATGAAAGGCCTCATGCTGAAGGGAAAGTGGCTCTCCCGTGACCTGATGGATGAAAAACTGGCAGAAATCGCTGATAATGCTGCTAAGGAAAATAATTAGTAAGGGTTAAACAATCATCCGATCTATGGGTATGATACCCTCCTGGGGATCAACCCGTTTTAATCGACAATCGATGCAACGAAAAGAATTTTTAAAACTGTCCGGATTGGCGGGCTTTGGCGCCGGTCTTTTGCCCGGCCCTCTTTATTCCAATAGAAACATCATTAAGCTAATCTCTCAAATGACAGATGGAATCGGTATTCAATTATTTTCCTTACCCCGGCTCATGGAGGAGAATCCCGGAAAATCCCTGGAACTCCTTGCGGAAATGGGATATTCTGAAATCGAGCTCTATGGTCCGTATCCCTTCAGCGCGGAAAGCAATAAAAAAAGTTGGAAAGAGATCACTACGATGCTGGGCTTTTCCGGAAGCGGTTACTTTGGGGTCTCCGAATCAGAATTCCTGAACCATTGCAGGGAACTGGGCCTGCGTATACCATCCATGCACACAGATTTGGATACCCTCGAAAACCATATGCCGGCCCTGGGTGAGGCGGCGCGAAAACTGGGGGCAACATATGTTACACTACCTGCCATTCCGCCTGAGCGGCGCAAGAATCTTGAGGACTACCAGCGTATGGCAGATACCTTTAACAGCATCGGAGCGGCGGCTCTCAGTGAGGGAATCCGTTTTGCTTACCACAACCACGGGTATGGTTTACAACAAACTAACGGGGTGATCCCTTTTGAACTGATGCTGGATGCGACAGATCCCAAGGGTGTCTTCCTCGAAATGGATATTTTCTGGACGATAGCCGGCAGGGCAGATCCGGTGGCCTATCTCAATAAATACAAAGGTCGATATAAGATGATGCACCTCAAGGATATGCTGGAACTCAAGTATTTTTCCGGGGACGGGGGTGATCCGGGCCAATGGGTTGAACTCTTCCCGCTGATGACTTCCACAGGATCAGGGGTACTGGATCTCGAGGCCATCGTAAAAGTGGCCTCCAAGACGGGCGTGGAACATTTCTTTGTCGAACAGGACATGGTGTCCGATCCGGAGGTAGCTTTAAAAGAAAGCATAGATTATCTTAAGGACCTGTAACCCCAAAAATAATGGATATGTACACCTCAAAACATCCCGGCCTCCTGGTCCTCCTGCTTTCCCTTTGCGTGAGTTGGGGCGCTGCGGCCCAACTCCTCCTAAAACCGACCCGGGTTTTTGACGGGAATCAACTGCACGAGAATTGGGTCGTCCTGGTTGAGGCCTCTGAAATTGCTTATGCAGGACCCCAAACGGGTTTAAAAATCCCGAAAAATACAGCGATCATTTCCATGGAAGGCATGACCTTACTGCCAGGTCTGATCGAAGGACATTCGCACCTGTTGTTGCACCCTTATAACGAGACTTCATGGAATGATCAGGTCCTCAGGGAATCTCCTGCGGAGCGCGCCATACGCGGTGCCGTGCACGCGGAAAAATCCCTGATGGCGGGGGTGACCACGATGCGGGACCTGGGCTCTGAAGGGGCGGGTTATGCAGATGTCGCTCTAAAGAAATCGATTGATTCCGGAATTATCCCGGGTCCCCGACTCCTGGTGGCCGGACCAGCTATCGTAGCTACGGGAGCCTATGGTCCTAAAGGGTTTCATGAAGGGGTGAACGTTCCCCTGGGCGCCGAACCCGCAAGCGGCTTAGGCGAAGTTATATCTGCAGTCCGCCGGCAGTTGGGGGGAGGCGCTGATTTCATTAAAATCTATGCGGACTATCGCTGGACTCCAGGAGCCTCCGCACAGCCCACTTTCCTGCCAGAGGAACTGGAAGCCATGGTCCATGCCGCGAGGTCTGCAGGAAAGTATGCCGTAGCTCATGCCAGTACGCCCGAAGGCATGAAACGGGCCATCCTGGCCGGAGTCGAAACCATTGAACACGGAGACGCGGCTACCGGGGACACCTATGAACTGATGAAAGCCAACAAGACGGTCTTATACCCTACCCTGGCCGCCGGGGATGCCGTCGAGCGGTATAACGGGTGGGACGGAAAAAACGATACGGACCGCATTCGTCGGAAAAAAGAAAGCTTCACCCTGGCTCTGGCCTCTGGTGTAACCATTGGTTTTGGAGGGGATGTCGGGGTTTATCCCCATGGGGAGAATTACCGTGAACTGGAGCTGATGGTGGCTTACGGCATGTCTGAGTCAGCGGTCCTTCAGGCAGCTACAGATATTAATGCCCGTACCTTTCACCTCGAAAACCTGGGTCAGGTCCGAAAAGGGTACCTGGCAGACCTGATCGCTGTTCCCGGTGATCCCACCGAAGATATCCGGGCGATGCGCGTCGTACCCTTTGTCATGCGCAACGGGGAAGTCGTTAAAAAAGACTTCTGAAGCAGGCAGCCAGAATATACTTTGATGCGTATAGCACTCGGGGGTCGCTGCACACTCCGTTGAAGGAAGATAATAATTGCCCCGTAACCCCCCTCTATTCGGTGAGCGCGGCTTCCGATTTCAGACGTTGTAATTCAGTTTCCAATTCCGTAAACCGCTGTGTGGCATCCCTGCCGGGAACCTGATCGGCCTGATTCATCATGCTATAGAGATAGCGCCATTGATCCGCAAGCATGGGCTGCATGTAAATTCCTTCCCCGGTTTGGACCTGAGAAAGTACACCTTCCAGGGATTTTAAACGGGATTCCTCAGATTCTGAACGGCTCGTTTTGGATTTCAATAATTCGACTTCCTTTTCCAAAGCATCCTCAAAGCGGTAGGCTTCACTGAGTTTATCGCGTACGGCCCTTTGAAAATCCAATTGCTGATTCACATCGGTTTCACTAACTCCCGCAGCGACAACCCGAGGGTCCATGACCAGCTCGAATTCCTGACTTAGGGTCTTGTCTCCGTATACCAATACAGCGGTGTAAACTCCGGGTGCGACCATGGGGCCATTGCGATATTTCCGGGTATCATTCGAGTTCCATGGGCCGGCCATAGTCATATCCCAACGGAATCTGTTCAGGCCTTTATGCTTTGTCAAAGCGTCAGAAACCAGAAATTCTGTAAAATTAGTGCCCATATCGCGTCGTACTCCCGTGTTCCCATTGGGGATGGAGTCACTGGAAAATGCAGTAAGCACCTGGCCTGAAGAATTCCGAATTTCCATTTTTACGGGCTGTTCGGCCTTTTCAGGTAAAAAGTAGTCCAGTGTCACTCCGGCTTTTGGATAGGAAGGAGTGTCCCCGTTCCAGGCTCCGGAAGGCGTACGGTACCGCATGGTTTTCGAAGGCTTAAAGAGATACGCCTCTGAAAGGGAGCCCAGGTCCCGCTGCCGCAGCGGATTGATCTGATCGAGAATCCAAAACCCCCGCCCCATAGTGGATAGTGCGAGATCTCCCCGGTGTATTTTAAGATCGGTAATCGGGGTTACCGGCAGGTTCTGCTGGAAAGATTCCCAGGACTTACCATCATCGACGGAGATAAACATGCCGTATTCTGTTCCGGCAAAAAGGAGTCCTTCACGTTCGGGGTCTTCCCGGATTACCCGTGTGGGAAAATCATCGGGAATACCATTACTTCCCGTAGTGAGCAGGGTCCAGTTTTTTCCGTAATTCTCAGTTTTGTAAATATAGGGTTTGGGATCTCCGAGGAGGTATCGAAGGACAGCCACATAAGCCTTCGCAGGATTGTGTGGTGAGGGCTCTACCGCGTCAACCCTTCCCCCCGGAGGGAGGTTACGTGGCGTTACCTCATCCCAGGTGGAGCCCCCATCCCGGGTGACATGAACCGGTCCGTCATTAGACCCCACCCAGATCACCCCGGCCTGCACAGGGGATTCCCGTATGGCGTAAATAGTGCTGTAGAATTCTTCTCCTGTAATATCCCGGGTGATCGGAGTCCCTGAAATCACTTGCTTATCCGGCTCAAAAGCGGTCAGGTCCGGGGAGATAATGTCCCAGGTTTTCCCTTCATCTGTAGTTTTATGCACATATTGGGAGGTATGGTAAATTACTTTTGGATCGTGGGGTGAAACATGAATCGGAGAAACTCTCTGAAATCTGAATTTCAGGTCCCTGGGATTATGGCCGTACATATTTGAAGCGCCCACATAGTACGATTGTTCTGTACCCGTTCTTTTGTTGTAGACGGTAAAGCGCCCCTTGCAATTGGAGTAAACGATATCCGGATTTGTCGGGTGGGGCACCGCGGGTCCTGTTTCGCACCCTCCGGTATTCTGAATAAACCCGATACCGGGGGCCTGCAATCCATAGGGGGGCATACTCGGGACGGCCACGGTGGAATAATTGTCCTGTTGGCCCCCATAGAGCCAATAGGGATGCTGATTATCGACTTCCACCTGATAGATTTCAGCAGTGGGCTGGTTGAATTGTGTGGACCAGGTTTCCCCCCCGTTGTGCGTAATATTGGCACCCCCATCATTACTCTGGATAAAGAGGTTCGGGGTATTGGGGTTAATCCACATATCGTGATTATCCCCGTGCGGGGGATTCATCCGATTCCAGGTTTTGCCACCATCTTCGGACTTGTAGTATCCTGTGGCCATGGCGTAGACCACATCCGGATTCTTGGGATCTACCCGGATATTGGTATAGTAAAATGGCCGCGAACGAATACCATTATGAGACGAGACCTGGGTAAAGGATTCCCCCTGATCCACAGATTTATAGAGGCCTCCCTCTTTTCCAGGCGCTTCCACAAGGGCATAGACAATCCTGGAATCCGAGGCAGAGACTTCGATATCAATTTTCCCAATCAGTTCTTTGGGCAGCCCCTTCTCTACCCGATACCAGGTCTTTCCTCCGTCCAGGCTTTTATACACCCCCCCTTCCCTGGCTGTACCTCCACTGATGATGTTCCAGGGTTTGCGAACCGCTTTCCACGCGGCGGCAAAAAGCACATTAGGGTTTGTGGGTAGTATTTCCACATCGGAAACTCCGGTTTCTTCTGAGACAAATAAAACCCGGGACCATGTTTTCCCACCATCTGAGGTTTTAAAGAGTCCGCGCTCCGGATTTGCCCGAAAAGCCTTTCCTATTGCCGCGACATAAACCGTGTTAAAATCTTCGGGATGCAAGCGCACGGCCCCGATCTGCCCGACATCCTCCAACCCGATTTCCTGCCAGGAATTCCCGGCATCCACAGACTTGTACATTCCCCTGCCTTCAATAACGTTGCTTCGGAGCCCATCGGAACCCGTCCCGACGTAGAGTACATTCGGATCGTTTTGGGCTACGGCAATCGCACCTATACTCGGGGTTTTAAAAAACCCATCTGAAATATTCAACCAACTGGCCCCGTAATCCTCCGATTTCCATACGCCTCCTCCGGTAGCTCCAAAATAAAAAGTTCCCGGTGCAGCGGTTACTCCGGATACTGTGGTCACCCGCCCGCCTCTGTAAGGCCCCACTTCCCGGTATTGAAGTGCCGAAAAATCCTGGCTGGTAAGTATTTCTGGAAACAGGCTGAAAATCGCTAAAGTCAGTGCGAATGTAAATCTCATATAACAATGGTTAGTAGTTCTGAATTTCGTTCCGGGAAGATACGGATTGTTGTAGAAAAGCACATAAACCAAAAATCAAAGGTATGCCTGAAAATCGCAAACAGTGTATGTCAAAAAGTTGAATACCTGTCCGGATTCTACCTGCTTTTACATTTTTTTTATATCTTGAGCGCTCAATATAACGAACACTTCAAACTCAGATTAAAATGAAAAACATTTTTACACTCTTATTCGCAGCAGGCCTTTTTTTCGCCCTGTCCGGAAATGCTCAGGCACAAGAGAATTACGGGGGAGCCCTAAACACTTTTGTAAAATTCGGCAGCAATTCCAGTCTTTCTGCCAATTATGAATTTCAGGTTGCACCCAGCCTGACAGTCTCTCCAGAAGCCCGGGTATGGTTCAGCGGAGACAACAACCTTGCACTTGGCGGTAGGGCAGACTATTATTTTGACAGTCTTTTTGGCCTGAATGAGCCATGGGATATCTGGGCCGGTGTCGATGCAGGCTTTATAACCGGGGATGGGGATGACGATTTCAGTCTCAATATTCACGCAGGTATTGAATATAAGATTTCCGACCTTATCGGTATTATTGCAGAATTTGGCGGGGGTACGACCACGGCCGGAGGTATTGGTGTAGGTTTCCACTTCTAAACCTTTCCTCAAACATTTAAAAAGCCCGGTCATTTTTTGACCGGGCTTTTTCTTTTAGAAGCGGACCATTTTCTTAGGTATTCTGGTGACTTACTGTTTGTGATTAGTTCGAAGTTTCATCGATAAAAGCATCCACGTCTGCTTTAAATTTCACCATGGATGGCTCATGGGTATACATCATATGCCCGGCTTCATAGTATTTCATGATGATATTCTTCTTGAGCTTCGGGGTCAAACCCATATGGTTGATCGAGTGTTCGACTCCGTAAAAGACTGTAGCCAGATCGTAATACCCATTCAGAATTAGAATTTTCAGGTTCGGATTTCTTTTCATAGCGGTTGTCATATCCGGCAAGGTACTAACGGCCACCTGAGCGTTCCATTGGATATTTCCCTGATGCTTCCAATCCCACTTGAATCCTTCCCGGGATCCGGCCGTAGTGGTATACGTCCAGTCCTTCCGGACGCCTAAATCCTCGTAGAGGTATTCTTTATATGCCGCGATATACGGGGGAGAAATCGCATCGCTCTGTGGGTCCGTTTGCGCATACTGCCCGAGCATATCTTCGTTGATTCCGGTAAATCGGCTGTCCAGTCTACCCACCGTTTCGCCCTGATCCCTCAGCAATTCCTGAAAGTATTCCTGATTGGTTACCCTTAAATCTGCCTTCATCCAGAAATCGGCACTTAAGCCCGAGTACATGGCGAGTTGCCCCGCTATCGCTTGTTTCTCCGCAGTATTCAGCTGATCTCCCTTAAGGAGGGCCGGGGCATACTGCGCTTCGGTAAACGTCCTGACTTCGGTCAGGAAGGTCTCGAGATCTGGGTTTTTTGATGGGATTTTATTGTGATACCAGGCCGTTGCTGCATAGGTAGGAAAATGGATAAGGTAGGCCGTATCGTCCCCCGGACCAAACAGGAGATGTTGCAATTCAAAGACGGCGGATACCATGATCACTCCATTCATAGCGATTCCTTTATCCTGCAGGTACTTCACCAGGCCCGCGTTCCTAAAAGTCCCGTAGCTCTCCCCCAGTAAATATTTAGGAGCATTCATTTTCTCTGTCTGGATGAGGTACTGCTCAATAAATAATCCGATACTTCGGATGTCCTGATCCACCCCCCAGAAATCTGCCCATTTCGCCTTGCCCACCGGCCGGCTGAAACCCACACCCACAGGATCAATCATAACCAGATCTGCCTTATCGAGTACCGAGTATTCATTTTTCACCACCTCATAGGGTGCGGGACCTGTATATCCGGGATCATTTACTACTATACGCTTAGGCCCCAGTATTCCAAAGTGGAGCCAGAAGGAAGCCGAAAGCGGCCCTCCGTTAAAGGCGAAAATAATAGGTCGGTTCTTCCCTCCGGGCAAGGCGTAATGTGTGAATCCGAAATGAGCAATCGGTTCGTCGTTTTCATCTCGCAAAAGGTGAGTCCCTGTGACCGTTCTCAGCACATAGGTCTTCCCTTTTATATTTACAGATTGCGTCGACTCAAAAGTCTCCGGTTCCGGAATGTCTCCCGTAACTGGCGGTTCTTTTTCCTGAGCGGTAAGAGCAATATGCATAAGCGTAATGAGAAGCAAAATGGATAGTTTCTTCATGGAGTTGGTTTTGGTTTCTTTGAGTGAAAGATACGTAATTCAAAGCTGCCTGAGGAGGCTTCATTCCTGTCAGAGGGGCATCTGTCTTCCTTTCTTTTGAATCGATATCGGTTGTTAAACAGGATTTCCTGTTTTCACTCCCAGGCTGAACACCCTACCACTCCATCCCCACTTTCAGGATCGATAAAACCTCAGGATCCGAGACACCTTAAGATATTCTGCGCTCCCTTGCAGGGGACCACAACCTGCATAACGCCCGCTACAAGAGCTACTTCAATGCTGTATGCCCCAATCTCAGATACCAGAAACCCCAACCCGGGAAAAACTATTGAAAAAGAGAAGGTTATTTCAGATACAGCTCGGTAAAATGCTTCATATGCATACCGGGCAGCATCATACGCCAGCGGTCTCGTTTTGAGATAATGCCTTTGGCAGCCAGACGGGAGCCGTCAATCCAGGTGCGATACAACAGGAGATAGGCAAATAACAGCACCACAAATACAGTGGTGTCGATATAATCCTCCAGGGCCAGGAAAATGATAATTCCCAAGGGCAGGAAAATAGCAATATAATAAACGAATAGGTTGCGCATCACGGGCCGATTAGGTACTTAAAGATACAAAATTTAGCCCTTTAAAATTCGGAGAAGATGTGCTTTTTTAACCCTGAAAGGATAGCTTGAAGTGTTAGCGGATAGGGGCTTCTGCTCAGAGTTCGGGGGTACATTCCGCAGCGAGTTCACAATCCGGGTCTTCACAATCCGTAAGTCCGTCCCCATCATTGTCTACCCCGTCATCGCATATTTCAATTGGAATTTCTTCATCATCAATATCCGTACAGGCATTAACCCCAAAGAAGCTCAAACAACTCAAAGTGAAAATATAGATAATGACCCCTTTTTTCATAAAACGGCTATTCCTTTGATTTCTAGTTATCTGAAGAACGAAAAAACCGGTATTTTTCGTATGCCCATAATGGCTTTTCTCATGGGATATAAGCCCTTTGACGCATACGTGCCAGGCAATTGCAGGGTATTAAAGTACCTTTTAAACCGGGGTGGGGTCCGGAAGTTCCCCATTCAATGTAATACAACGCGCCCTTCTGATATGCTAAGAAATGAGCTCTTTTAAGAAGATTTATTTGATCGGAACTTTTTCGCAAACCCTGAAACCGCAAGGCGGACTCCTTTGTAGATAAGTAGTCCGCCCACCAGCAGTACCGGCGCTATGAGCAATGGCAGCACTCCGCCGAAAGTATAGGTCAACGCCACTACAAACCCCAGCAAACACTCCATCCGGTAGATGGGAAAAAACAGCGCCAGACCCAGGGGTAGCAGGAGCACATAGGGCATGTAGTCTGCCTGTCCGAATTCCCAGAGCATCGCCAGGGAAAGTCCATAAATCAAACCGCCCATAAAGCCCCGGAAGACCTGTGCAGAAAATTCCCCGGCTTGGAGCGAATTGTTTTTCCTTCGCGCCTCTATCCGTGTGAGGGTTATCCATGTCAATACCGGAATACTGAGTAGTCCCCACCAATTCGAAATGGCTGGCATCTCTTCACTCGCAAGGAGGTGGTGGCTGATTACCCCTCCATGAAAATATTCCCATAGGAGGAGCAAAAGAACAAATGACCCGAAAACCAGGGACACTGCGAATTTATACTTCAATAAGGTCACAAGCATGGCACCTGATGTCTTTCACTGTAAGACGGGCATACCGGGGTTTTGTTACAGACTCCAGGGAATACGAGGGACTATGTGCTCCAGGAAACAAGATCAGATGGATTACCCAAAGAATATGCATTTTATGAGGATATGCAAGACTGGGGCAATCCGTCAGGGCAAGGAGTTATTCATAAAGATCCTCTGTATCGGATGCGGCAATTTCCGCCATCAGGTTTCCTATTTTTTTACATATTGCCCTAAAAAAAACCTCCCCTTTTTTACGAGTGGCTAACTCCGGGTTGCCCACGCCCGTGTCCTCACTGATCCGGGACCAGGGTCTTTCGGTCCAAACCCATCCTTCCCTGAAGGCCTTTATCCGGTTCTTTTTTTCGCGGCCGGTCCCCCAGTCCTTTTTGGGGAGGATCAAATCGGGGGCCAGATGCAGTATGAGGCTGGTTTCCATTTCATCGGCATGGTCTCCCGGGTCTTCAAAAAATTCGCTTCGATCCTCCACCTGAACCCATTCGCACACGCACAAAAACATATTTGGAAATAATAGTCCCAGTTCCCGGACAATGGACTTCCAGTTATTTCCCCCATGGCTGTTGAGAATCATAAATTTATGAATGCCCTGCCGATCCAGTACCGTCAGAAGATCCTTTAAAATGGCAAATTGCGTGCTCGGATTCAGGTTCATATCCAGATAGATATCGGACTGTCCGGTATTTACCCCATAGGGAACGGTAGGCAGCACAATAATCCGGGCTCCCTGCTCCCATGCGATGCGGCCCGCTTCTTCTCCAATAGCAGTGCCTTCGATGACATCCGTGGCATAGGGCAAATGGTAATTGTGGGCTTCGGTGGCGCCCCATGGAAGTACGGCGAGGTCAATATCCGCTTCCCTGAGGTGTTTCCAATTGGTTTCCGCTAAAACGTAGGGTCTCATATTCTCACTGGGTTTGTTTCCCTCAAAGATAGGATTTCAATGACGTTAGGTATTTATCCATGTTTCATCTATATTTAAGTCCCAACCATAACCACGTCTATGCTGCCGGCTAATCCTCGCCTTGTTCGGAAAAAAATCCCTTTTCCATTTCTGATTTCCCTAGTGCTGACAGGGAGTTTACTTTTAATGATTTCCTGCAAATCCATGGGGCCCAAAACCATACCCCCTGACGGATTTAATTACAATGAAAGGATCGCAGATCAGGAGAGCGAGCAAATGTTGCTGAACCTGGTAAGGCTCCGATATTTGGAAATGCCTCGTTTTCTGAATGTGGCCTCCGTAATCAACACGTATTCCAGAGGAGGTATTGCCGGGGTAAACGGAACCCTGAACCCTGTTAATGGTCCTATTGGGGCCAGTGTGAACGGTACATGGCAGGACCGCCCAACCATCACCTATACACCCATGAGCGGGCAGGCCTTTGCCCAAAGTCTGCTCACCCCCCTGCCACCCTCTGTGATCTTTTTTATGATACAGTCGGGCTGGTCGGCGCACCGGCTGATGCGACTTTCGAATTCTATGATTAATGGTTTGCACAATGAAATAGGAACCCCCGGGGAACGAAGGCAAGGAGATCCCCAATTTCATGAGTTGCTCGATATACTGCATCAGCTTCAGCAAGATGGTGCACTGGGGATGCACTTTAAGGGGGACTGGCCCAAAGTGGATGTGGAACTCGTGCTGCCTGTAAAGGGAAGGACGGATTCCATTGATACATCCATAGCCAGATTCAAGGAAATCTTAACACTGGAAAAGGACACCAATGTGTATGATATTCAATACGGGGTTATTGTTGAAAAACCGAATCAAATCCTGGTCCAGACCCATTCCATAATGGAAATGCTGGCGAATATTTCATGGTATATCGATGTGCCTGAAGAACATGTTCTGGAGGGTCGTACCTTACCGAGTTTCATTCCAAATGATGCCGATCTGATAAATGTTAGGGTATCCAAAGAAAAGCCGAGGGATGCCTTTCTCGCTATTCAGTTCAGGGATCACTGGTTTTATATCGACGATCGGGATGTACCGTCAAAAAACACTTTTGCCGTAATACAAATATTATTTAGCATGGCAAACAGCGGCAGCGGCTCGGTAGGTCCACTTATTTCGATTGGAAACTGACAGGAAAGCCCGATTCAGAATAGCCCTGGGCTTTTTTAATAACCTTCTGAATCCCGGGGAATCCTCTGTAATAAAGGGCGGCAACACCTGATCCTTTAGATTACCTATCGCTTGTTTCGCCCGTGTCCTCTGCCGGAATTCCGACTTCCATTGTTTTTGCGTCGGGACTCAAAGTACTCCTGTCTCTTGCGAACCTTTTCTTTTTCAAATGCCCGCTTCTCTTCTGCGTTCATAGGGCGGTCTGTCTGGGGAAACGGGTGGCCCTCCACGAGTTCAATTTTCTGATCGATCAGTTTTTCAATAGATCGGATGTAGTCATTCTCTTCGGGCTCACAGAGGGAAATGGAAACCCCTTCCTCCCCCGCCCTTCCGGAACGCCCGATCCGGTGGACATACGTCTCCGGTTCATTGGGAATATCATAATTCACAACATAGCGGAGCTGGTCGATATCGATACCCCGTGAGGCGATATCGGTTGCGACCAATACCCGGATCCTCCCTTCTTTAAAGTCCTTGAGTGCTTTTTGCCTTTGATTCTGAGATTTGTTTCCGTGAATCGCAGCCGCCCCGATGTGCTTTTTCTGCAAATTCTTGCAAATCCGATCTGCCCCGTGTTTGGTTCTTGAAAAAAGCAGTACCTGATCCATTTCCGGATCCTTCAGAATATGAAGCAGCAGTTCAGGTTTACTGGATTTATTGGTCCGGTAGAGATATTGTTGAATGGTCTCAGCGGTAGAAGAGACAGGACTTACCGCAATCTTTACCGGATCGGTGAGGATTTTGCGGGACAGGGACACAATGGTATCCGGCATTGTTGCCGAAAAGAAAAGGGACTGCCGCTCTCTGGGCAGCTCAGCAAGCACTTTTCGAATGTCGTGAATGAAACCCATGTCGAGCATCCGATCGGCCTCGTCCAGTACAAAATACTTTATGGTGTCCAGGTGGATAAAACCCTGATTCATAAGATCCAGAAGGCGCCCGGGCGTGGCTACCAATATGTCAACTCCGCGGCGCAGGGCCTCGGTTTGTTTATTCTGATTGACCCCGCCAAAAATGACCGTGTTTCTGATTTTAGTATGGCGCCCGTAGGCATTGAGACTCTCTCCGATCTGGATCGCCAGTTCTCGAGTGGGTGTCAGAATCAGCGCCCGAATCGGGCGAAGTCCACGTTGTGGATGTGGGTCGGAGATCAAATGCTGCAGGATCGGTATGGCAAATGCCGCTGTTTTTCCGGTACCGGTTTGTGCACTGGCAAGAATATCCCTTCCTTTTAGCAAATAGGGAATCGCCTGAACCTGAATAGGTGTTGGCGATATGTAGTTTTCATCCTTTAGCGCCTGTTGTATGGGCGCTATCAATTCCAATTGTTCAAATGTCATCAAATAGTTGTTGTTGTGATTCCAATTGAATTTAATCCTGGAACCTTGTTAACTAAAAATCAAGCGGCAAAAGTAGTTGATTCCCGGGCAGTAACGGGTATAATGGTGATTTATATTCCATTGGGGCCTTATAGCGCTCCCGTATTGGAAGGGAACCAGAGGTCAAAACAGGACTTCGGCAAACCCTCAGGAAAATATGGACTGGGTTAAAATTCTCCGGCTACTCTTCCGACACCAGATCCAGACGGACCTCAACTACTCCTTTATCGATAAAATCGAGCGCTGCGGCTGCAGCCTCAGAAAGGTCGATGATGCGGTCCGCTATAAATGGGCCCCGGTCCGTTATGGTTACGACTACGGATTTGTTGTTCTCGAGGTTGGTCACCTTCACCTGAGTCCCAAAGGACAGGGAGCGATGGGCCGCTGTGAATTTTGAATTACTGAATTTTGTTCCGCTGGCGGTAGTCCGGCCTTCAAAGCTGTTACTGTAGAAAGATGCCAGACCCGATTCAAAGGGGCGTTCAGGGTGTTGTCGGCATGCTGAGAATACATTTAAAAGTAAAGCCAATATCAAAAAGACCGGAATCCGGAGTACCGATCTTTTAATTCGCTGACCTGCTATACACTTTGAATGAGACATGGGTTTGATCCCCTTTTTTACACAGGAACGTGCCCTATGACTTAAGAAACGATTGATTCAATTTACTACCTACTCCAGCACCTCAGCCTTTAGGATTCTGACATCCCGAATGGGCCTGTCTGTGGAGTCTGTATCCACCGCGGCAATAGTATCAACAACGGATAGCCCTGAAACAACTTCTCCGAAAACCGTATAATTCTGATCCGGATGCGGTGAAACAAGACGCCATCAAGTACGGTATCGCGTATGATTTTGATAAAATTATCCCGATGTAGCGGGGTTTCATC
>CAKZOC010000140.1 GCA_937136025.1 uncultured Bacteroidota bacterium | reverse complement strand
CAAAGGGCCGCCCACAAATACCATTCCCCCTTACTGTGGACCAACACCTGCTGCAGCCATCAACGGATCGGAGAGACCAATATAGAGGCTGGCCGCAGAAGGCTGGGTGAAGAAATGGGATTTGATACAGAGCTTAAAGAATTGTTTTCATTTATCTATAAAGCCCCATTTGATAATGGCCTTACGGAGCATGAGCTCGATCATGTCTTACTCGGCGATTTTAATGGAGAGCCGAAAATTAACCCTGACGAAGTGGCGAGCTGGAAATGGATGGCTCTCGAAGAGATCAAAGATGATCTTGAAAAACACCCCGAAATTTACACGGCCTGGTTCCGGATTATTTTTAATCGCTTTTACCAGTATATAGAGCAGGAGAAAGGATAACAAATGAATGTAAAAGTAAGCAGAAAGGCACATTTTAATGCAGCGCACCGGCTGTACAGACCGGATTGGGATAATGCCAAAAACGAACAGGTTTTTGGAAAATGCAATAATCCCCGGTACCATGGGCATAACTATGAACTTATAGTGAGTGTTACGGGACCCATTGATCCGACAACGGGATTTGTAATCGACATGAAGGTCCTGAAAGATCTTATACGCACGGAGGTAGAAGATGTGATGGATCATAAGAACCTCAATGAGGAAGTTGCGGAGTTTAAAACATTGAATCCGACAGCTGAAAATATCGCCGTGGTGATCTGGAATCGATTGCGTCCCCACTTTTTGGAGTCACATACCCTGGAGGTGCAGCTCTTCGAGACGCCTCGCAATTTTGTCACCTACACTGGAAATTAATGGGACTCCCTGCAGGAAGTACTATACCGGGCTTTAGACTTAAGGATCAGAACGGAGACTGGTTTGACAGTGCCGATCATATCGGTAAAAAGCCTTTGGTCATCTTTTTTTATCCCAAGGATTTTACGCCAGGGTGCACGGCAGAAGTCTGTTCGTTCCGGGACCATTTTGAGGATTTCAGCGATGCCGGCGCACTGGTTATCGGAATTAGTTCAGATTCTGAGAAATCTCATAGAAATTTCTCAAAAAAGCATGAATTGCCCTTTGTTTTATTGAGCGATAGCGACAAAACCGTTCGACGGAAGTTTAAGGTTGCCAACCGTTTTATGAATTTGCTTCCCGGAAGAGAGACTTTTGTGGTCGATACAACGGGTAGGGTAGTGCTGGCGTTTGAAGCGCTTCAGGCCTCTGGTCATGTAAGAAATGCGCTGAAGGCGATTAAAAGGATACAGGAAAATGGAACTATACCCCCTCAGGTTTAAACCCATCCTCAAGGACCGCCTATGGGGCGGTCATAAATTGCGCGATGTTCTCGGAAAAAAATTCAAAGGTACGGGTGTCGGTGAAAGCTGGGAGCTCTCAGGCGTGGATGGCGATGTATCCCTGATCGATAACGGACCCTACAGAGGGAAATCTCTAAAGGAACTCATCCAATCACACCCCGGGGAACTTCTGGGAAAACCGGTAATTGACAGATTTGGGAAAGAGTTCCCGATTTTGATCAAGTTTATCGATGCGCAAAAGGACCTCTCCATTCAACTGCATCCCGGAGATGAACTCGCCCAGGAACGTCATAATTCCTTTGGGAAGACGGAGATGTGGTATGTGATGGATGCCGATCCGGGTGCTGAACTGATCATCGGGTTTAAGCGGGATATGAGCCCGGAAGAGTATCAGCAGGCTATGGAAGAGAAATCACTTCCTCAATACCTGCACTATGAACCCGTTGCTGCAGGCGATGGGTTTTTCATAAACAGCGGAAAGATTCACGCCATTGGCGCCGGGATCTTACTGGCAGAAATTCAGCAGAGCTCGGATGTCACCTACCGGGTGTATGATTTCGATCGTCGCGATGCCCAGGGCAACCTAAGGGAGCTCCACACGGAACTCGCCCTCGATGCGATGGACTTCAAAAAGAGAGATGACTTTAAAATCCCATATGCACAGCAAAAGAACAGGGAAAACCTCATGGTCTCCAGCCCCTATTTCAAAACTTCTTATCTGGAATTAGACACACAAACGCGTCTATCTCTGCCCCTTGGGGAGTCTTTTACAGTGCTGATCTGTGTGGATGGAGCGGCTGAGGTAGTTTTGAATTCGTGGAAAATTGGGATTCAAAAAGGCGAAACCGTTCTTATTCCGGCTGCAGCTGCCGAGGTGACAGTGAATACTTCAGAATCTCGCTTTCTCAAAGTTTCTTTATAAGTTGTATCGTTTATTCTTACCCGGATGTTGTACTTTTACGGCAAATAAGCAGCTATTATGGCAAGCATAAGAGACCTTAAAAAGGACATTAACTATGTACTGGGCGATATCATCGAGGCCGTGTACATTATCGAAAATAGCAATCAATCGGAAGGCTCAAAGGAGGGTACTGCAATCATAGACAAAGCCATCGAAACCTTCGATACCCTTATTGCTGAGGTGAATCAAAAAGATGTGACAGACCGCAAGAAGCATTTGAAGGAAGTACGCGCTTCTCTTCAAAAGGAAGCAACCGATTTGGTGACGCGTCTCAATAAAATGGGATAACCTCTTATTGCTGATTCTCCAGTACTTCCTTTAGTTTTTCACCATATTTGGAATCCGCTATATCGGCGGGTAACGCCCTGTAGAGCGAATCCAGAAGTTTTGGATTGGCATCCGCTATCTCTGCCCAGGCAACATACGGAGCCAGTTCAGAACTCTTGTGGGTATGGGCAAAATTAAGGGTGTAGAGGTATTTTCTTCTCAAACTTTGGTCAAGGGCCAGTCCAATAGAATCTACGGCTATGGAATCCTGTGCTATTTGAGAAGTTCTCAGGGCCCGGGATAATTCCAATTGCTTTAGATTGAAACGGGACATGTTCTCTTTAAACTCCTCATATTTTTTTTGGTTCTCTGTTCCATTGACAGTGGCATCGGCCTCAAACGCATCCCAACGCGTCATAATCTGATACTTCCCGGCCTCTCCAAAAAAAGCAATTCGGTCGTTAAGGCTATTGTTATCGGCATTATCCAGATAGAGATAAAAAACATCAGGTTCGGGTACATCGGTGACAAATTCAAAATTTCCATCACCACGAATTTCAAGGGAATCCAGGTTGACGAGGGTGGAATCTGGGATCACCTGCAGAAATAAAGTGCCCTTTTTCAATCCTTTTACATTCCCCGATACGACCATTTTACTACTGTCGTCCTCAGTATGGCAGGAAGCGAAGAACAACAGAAGGGGCAGGGTGTAAATAAAGCTTTTCATGGGTGTGAATTAAGGGGCAAATATGCC
>CAKZOC010000139.1 GCA_937136025.1 uncultured Bacteroidota bacterium | reverse complement strand
GTAAACATGGCATTTACCCAGTCCTTGAGCTCCTCGCCCCTGTTCTGGTCATACCCGAGGATTTTTGCCGAGTGCCCATCAGTCCTGAGTTTTGGCCCGAGATGATCCCTGACAAAGGCCGTCATTTCCTCAGGTGTAAAATGCATACTTTCCCAGTTATTGTCATTTCCAAGCGGTTCATTTTCTACGGTAAAACCCCAGATTGGAATGCCTTCTTCAGCATAAGCCTCCAGGTATTTTGAGAAGAACAAAGCCCAGGTATCGTAATATTCCGGAAGCAATTTTCCGCCGCGCCAATCATTATTGTCTTTCATCCAGGGAGGGGCTGTCCAGGGGGAGGCGAGGATCTTAAATCCGTCGTCAGAGATTTCCATGGCCTCACGGATCATCGGAATCAGGTCTTCCCGATCTTCCTCAATGGAAAAATGCTCCAATTGCAAGTCCCCGGCTACAGGGGCATAAGAATAGTTGCTCAACGAAAAATCACAGGAATTCATATGGGTTCGGGTAAGTGAATACCGGGCACCCCCGGACCCGAAGTAGGCGTTGAGAATCTTTTTACGATTACCCGGGCTGAGCCGGTTGAGCAGGGAGGCAGATGCCTCTGTAAAAGAACCGCCAAAACCCGTAATCGTCTGAAATCGTTTTTCAGGATTCAGACGAACCTCCGTCGGGTTTGCATCTTCTTCAAAGTCCGTGACCGGAGTCAATTTATGCCCTGATGCTGCAGTTTCAAATACCTCGACAGCAAGTTTTTCTTCCTTATTACAGGAAATTAGCATCAAAACAATCATTAGAAGGGCGCTAGTTTTTTTAAACATTTTATCCAGGTTCTGCTATTCTATAGCCATTTGATTAATGTGCGGCAGCTTTTTCATTTTGGGAAGGAGGTATGAGAACCCCTTGCATAAGTGAATCTCTATTCCCTCCGAAGGTTTTTTCTATCGGATTTCCATTTCGGCTTAGCCCTTTGAAAACCCCTTGATCTACCTTATCCCAGAGGGCGTATTTCGCATGTCCCTCTACGGTAAACAAGCCAAAATGATTTTCTGAGCCCATTTTATTAGCGGCATCCTTCCAGGGCTCATTAAAGGCTTCAAAAAAGAAACAGGAAATCCCCTCCGCATTCGTCCAGTTGCGGATTTGTTTATAGTAAAGCGCTTGTTTGTACTCATCCGTAGCCCTCGACCCTTCCGGCCCATAATGGCCATTTGAAACGCTGGCCCATCCCGTTTCACCGATGTGAACAGGCTTGTTGAAGCCCAGGCTCTTAACATAGTCAGAAACGGCCTGATACTGCGCCTTTGCAAATGCAGTTGCCCGGACCATGGCGGCATCTATTTTTTCGGTCTCCGACGCATTTTCCTCAGCTTCAGGCACCCTCCAGAATTCCGGGTTGTAGTGGGAATTGTGATACGGATACGTATGCATAGAAATAAAATCCACAGCTTCGACGAGCTTTTTGAGATCTTCTGTATGGTATTCCTTATCACCCCCTCCCCATGAGGCAAAATCGTCAGAGCTGGTAATCCAGAGGGCTGCCGGCAATTTCCCTTCTGCCTTCAATTTTTGGAGGTACTCGACCCATTTAAGGATTACACGGGGCTGCACGTAATAACTAGCTGCCCACTTCACCATGGCTTCGTTCCCGACCGCCACTACCTTGACAATGTCAGGATATGCATTGGCCAGGGCTACAACTCTGGCAATTTCCCCTTCATTTTGTTCACTTTCCACCTCGTGATCCGGAGCGAGGTCTGTCCAGGCATTCTTACAATCGATCCAGGCCCCCAGCATGACATACATTTCAAAATCCGGGTCATCCGCACTCAATTGCCTTATTGCAGCCAGGATATTGGAAGCATGTGGAAAATGGACATTATAGGTTCGTAAAACACGAATCCCTATCGCATGAAGTATCCTCAAATCCTCTTTGATCTCCCTCAGGCTGGGTTGAAGCCGGGCATCTCGAGTGTCGTCTTTATACCCCCCATAGGAGATGGCCAAATACTCCGGGTTGCCTAAAATATCTTTAGCAGTCACTTCTTTCTTCGTTTGAATTTTGTCTTCTTTCTGAATCTCCTGTTCCTTACAGGCGTTTAAACCCAAAAGGGCCAAGGCTACTATAAGAATTTTTAACGATACTTTCATCAATTTGTCCTTTATTTAGTGAGACAGGGCCCGGCCTGGTATGGTTCTCCATTCCTATTTGCTATTTTTTCGATGGGTATTGCAGCCCATATCCCAATGGAAACAAGGGCTTAACGGATTCATCCCATGCGTTTGGACCGTACTTCCAGTTAAAATCATCCAGGGAAGCCGGCCAGCAGTGGGGTAGTTTCCCTTTAAAATTATACTTCCCAAACAAGACCTCCGCTATGCCATCTCCTTCGGAACCCGGCAACCAGGCCGCGATAAACGCATCGGACTGGGTGATTTCCACAGTGGTTACCATTGGCCTTCCGGAAATAAGCACGACCACTACAGGAATCCCCTGAGCCTTGTAATTCTCTATGTACCCCTTATGACTATCGGTTAGGTTTAATTGCAGGGTGTTTGATTCATGGCCGATATCCCCGAAAAACTCGGCATAAGGAGGCTCGCCTACGCAAATTATAGCCAAATCCGCATCCGGGTGATTCCCGGTACCCCCTGCATCGTAAATTACTTCTCCCTCGGCGATTTCTTCAATCCCTTTAAGTATGGTTGTGGCCCCTGTGTAATTCCGGTCTGTGCCCTGCCAATCGATGGTCCATCCCCCCGACTGTAAGCCGGAGCTATTCGCGTGTGCCCCCACCACAACAATTTTAGCTGTTTTCGGGTCTGCCGGAAGGATATCCTTGTCGTTTTTAAGCAAAACGAGGGATTCCCTAACGGCCTGACGCGCCACCTCCCGGTGCTCTGCACATCCGATTTTGTCAACAAGGGTTTCGGAGGGATAGGGATTTTCGAAGAGTCCCAACCTCAATTTCTGACGAAGGATACGCCGAACCGCATCGTCAATGCGACTCTCCGACACATAACCTGTTTCCACGGCCTTTTTCAATCCTTTTTGAAATAATTCGAGGTCCCCATCCACAGCCATCACCATGTCAATTCCGGCATTGATAATATCTGCCTCTCCAAATCTGGAATATCCCTTCCAGTCCGACAACATAATACCTTCAAATTGCATCTCCTCCTTGAGGACACCTGTAATCAGTTTTTTATGCGCGTGCATGGGAAGACCTTCAAAGGTATTGAAGGACGCCATCACCGCTCCCACACCCGAAGCCACAGCAGCGCGGTAGGGAGGTAATAAACGTTCTTCTATTTCCGCGGCACTCAGGGTGGTTTCACCTCCCTCGATCCCGAATTCGGTAGAACCGTCCCCTACAAAGTGTTTGGCTGTCGCCATGACCGTCCTAGGGTCCGACAGGCGTCCCTGATGTCCACGAATTGAAGCCCTGGTTAGTTCTTCGGTAAGGGCAGTGCTTTCAGAAAAAGCCTCGTATACCCTGCCCCACTTTTCATTATATGGAATGGCTATACAGGGGGAAAAAACCCAGTTAAAGCCGGTCGCCTGGGCCTCCAGTGCAGTTATTGCAGCAGCTTTTTCAACCAGGTCCCCGTTCTGGGTTGCGCCTAACCCTATATTATGAGGAAAGATCGTCGCGCCTTCATAGGTGTTCTGACCGTGAACAGCATCCACGCCAAAAAGCAAAGGAATTGCAGGGGCTGACGATAATGCCATTTCCTGCAAACTCCGGAAACGCTTCTGCCACTCCTGTGCCCCTTCCCCGGGGAGTGGCCCCTGGGTATGGATCACAGAGCCAATTCGCCCGGCAGCCACTTCGCCCTCTATAAGAGGATCAAAATGCAACGCCTGGGTCATCTGCCCTATTTTTTGATCCAGGGTCAATGATTCAAGTAAAGCGTCTGCCTGTCGGTCCAAATTCAAATCAATATGATTTTCCTAAATGCTTATTCAGATTCTAAAAATACAGTACGAAGCAATTGTCCCCTTGTAAATTGTCCCACCCTATTTTTCTTTAAGGCTGTGTTTAATTCAACTTGAATCTTAAACTTAATGATCGCTGATAAACCATATCGTCTTTCAAAGATCTTCACGGATGGCCCGGGTACTCACCGCTGATAGTCCTAGAAAAGCTAAGCACAATTGGTTTAAACAAAAGATTAGGAATAGAAGTTCACACTGACTAATCCCAGTTTATACGCTGAAATATTCTTTGAATTTTCTCCAAGAACGATAATAAGCTGGCTTCCTTGTTTCATATTCATTTCACGGGTTGCTTCAATTACTCGGGTTCAAAATTAAGTGTGAACAGGCCGGGTGATTTACCCGACCTATTCTATAAAACCTTTTATGTAAAAAGACTTTAAGCCACCTAATCCATACCATTAACTCATTATTCTCGAATACTTAGTTTTTAGTATTAGAGCTCTGTAACCACAACATCATCGATAAGCACCTCACCTGCACAAGTAGCTGCACCGCCGCAAGTAGCCTGGATGAGCAGTGATACACCTTCTTCGATGCCTGTAGCTGTGGTGAATGTACCCGTATAGGTCTGCCATACGTCGGCCGTACTTACGTCAGCGTTGCCTAAATCACTGGCGACCGCTGCAGCTGTGGTAAATTCAGAGAATGCTAAAACTTGCAGGAGGGAGCCATCCACGAAGGGAGTCGTCACTTTATACCTGAAGGTCACCTGAATATTTTGATCACCCGCTACTTCTGGTGCAAATCGTTCTTGTTTGAGATTTGGAACCTGAGCTGGTCCGGTTGTGAGTCTGGCCGAATACGTACCTGTATTGGCATCTGTATCGATAATAGTTACCGATCCACCGCCAGCATTAAGCTGCCAGCATGATCCGTCTCCGGAATTTGCTTCAAAGCCACCATTCGATAATAACTCTCCTGCCGGAGGGGGAGGGCAAGTACCTCCACCGCCAGAGTTTTCGTTGCTGCACAACCTGATGTTGTCGAACTGTATCGTCCAGTCGGCACTACCGTCACCTGCCGTGCCATTGTCCATGATCAGGGTGATGGCCGTAACGGCACCTACATTTCCTGCCACGGAACTGAAGTCATAGGTAATCGTCTCCCAGCCCGTGCCCGATGTCGGAATCACCTGCTCAATACCCAGGCCTTCCAGCTTGAACAACAACTGTCGTACCGCTTGTGAGGACACGTCGATGGAGAACACCCCGGCGTTGAAATCGATGTCGGGATCCACCTCTATGGTAATACCTGCAAAGATCTCTCCGGCACCCTTAACATACTGCGCAACCTTGGCGCTCGGGTTTACAGAAGTGTCCGGATTGTCGATAACGGTACCGACACCGCCACCGAAGTTGCTGAATATGGTGTCATCAGCTGACTCAAAGTCGTTGACCAAATCTCCGCCGCAGTCTTCCAATTCATTGCCTGGGCCAGAGCTTTCGTTACTGCACAACCTGATGTTGTCGAACTGTATCGTCCAGTCGGCACTACCGTCACCTGCCGTGCCATTGTCCATGATCAG
>CAKZOC010000138.1 GCA_937136025.1 uncultured Bacteroidota bacterium | reverse complement strand
GTATGTGCTATAAATCAAATAGAAACAAAGATTTTAAACCCACAAAATGAAGTTTGCAATGTGAAACAAAATTCAGTGCCGTATTGTAACGACGGAACAAGAATCTACCGAGAACCGAATCAATGTTTCCAGGGATCGGTACAATGAGGCTGTAAACATCTACGACATTCACACCACGAAATTCCCAAACAAATTGTTGGCCGGGTGGTTCGGTTTTGAAGAAATGTCGCGATATCAGTCAGATCCCGGTTCTGAAAATGCTCCGGATGTAAACTTCGAATTCAACAACTAGATCTTTCCCTATGAGTGAAGTAGAACGTTTCCTCTCCCGAAAAGAAGAAGAGGAGATCATTCAGGCGATCCGGGAAGCGGAGCGGGATACTTCCGGAGAGATACGGGTGCACATCGAAAATGGCATGGGCACGGATGCCATGGAGCGGGCCAAGGTGCTGTTCCACGAGCTCAAAATGGATAATACCCGCAATTCAAACGGGGTGTTGATCTATATCGCCGTCCACGACCATCAATTCGCGATCTGCGGGGACAAGGGCATCTGCGAAGTGGTCCCGGAGAATTTCTGGGATTCTACCCGGGACAAGATTCAAAAACACTTTGCAAAAAAGGCCTTTAAAGAGGGTATCATTGCGGGCGTGCTCAGTGCGGGCAAGCAGTTGCACATGCATTTTCCCTGGAATGCACAGGACTCAAATGAATTGACCAATGAGATTTCTAAAGGCTAAGGCCTTATTGCTTCTATTATACCTATTCGCCCTGCCGGCGCTTGCCCAGTATGAGATCCCCCCAAAGCCTCCCCTGGCAGAGCAAACCAGTGTTTACGACTATATCGGACTGCTCGATGCCGGGGAGAAGTCCAGCCTGGAACAAAAACTGATTCGCTATTCAGACAGTACCTCTACCCAGATTGTCATGGCCATAATCGGCTCTACCGAAGGCGAAAACATCCAATACCTGGGGGCCCAATGGGGAGAAGCCTGGGGTATCGGACAGGAGAAAGAGGACAACGGAATTTTGATTTTACTGGCGCGGGATGACCGCAGAATAGCCATCAATACAGGTTATGGGGTAGAGGAGTTTCTCACAGATGCCCTCTCGCGGCGTATTATCGAATCGGTCATTATTCCGGAATTCCGGAGTGGGGATTATTACGCTGGTCTGGATAAGGGCTCGGATGCTATTTTTCAAGTACTCACCGGGCAGTTTACCGCGCCGCCTGAAGTGAATTCCACCCAGGGATTTCCATTCGGATCCCTGCTTCCCTTTATTATTTTTATGATCATTATCCTGATTCTCGCCTCCCGGAATAAGGGCGGAAAAGGAGGAGGCAATCGCGGCCGTAAAGGCGGCGGACTTGATATCTGGGATATGATTATCCTCAGCAATATGGGGCGCTCTGGCGGCTCCAGAGGTGGTTTCGGAGGTGGTGGCTTCGGTGGAGGCGGCGGTTTTGGCGGTGGTTTCGGCGGTGGAGGCTTTGGAGGCGGCGGGGCTTCCGGCGGGTGGTAATCCAAATCAGTTCCCGGAGTGTTTCACATTGCACAATACAGCCATGAACCCTTTTAAAAAAAGCTTTTTCTACTGCTTTATTTTCGCAATGGGCGGCGCCTGTTCGGAAACCGATGTGGATTGTTCCCTCGTCCTGTGTGCCCCGGACCAGATTCTTTCCCTTGAGTTGATTGCAGACGGGACCGATGTGCTGGCAGAGGGCATCTACAGGTTAGAAGACATCTCCCTAACCGGAGATCATGATGCGCTACCGGAATTTGCCATCCGCCAAAGTGAATTCGGAGGACCTGAAGCCCTGCTGGAGATCCGCAGTGCCGACTGGAGCAAGGGATCCTACACCTATACCCTCGAGCTTGGAAACGACTGGCTCGTTGAACTGGAAGTGGATTTTACCTCCTCGACGGACCCCTGCTGTGGACAAAGCCTGATCATCCGTGCTCTTACTTCCGGGACCGCCATGGTTGAGGAAAAGAGTGGTTATTTCACCATCGTACTGACGTAAGGCACCACCCTTACTTTTTCCTCATAAAAATGCTCATCGGAACCCCGGAAAACTCAAAGTGCTCCCGAAGTTGGTTCTCCAGAAAGCGCTTATAGGGTTCTTTAACATACTGGGGAAGGTTACAGAAAAATGCAAACTGAGGATAGGGTGTCGGCAGCTGGGTACAAAATTTAATCTTGACGTATTTGCCTTTGGTCGCCGGGGGTGGTCTTCTTTCAATAATAGGAAGCATGATGTCGTTCAGCTTACTGGTAGGTATACGGCGCGAACGATTCTCATATACTTCCACGGCCGTTTCCAGCGCTTTGAGCACGCGTTGTTTGTTCTTCACGGAGATAAACAGAATCGGCACATCCGTAAAAGGGGAGATGACCTCCTTTATGCGTTTGGTGTATTCCTTCACCGAGCTTGTATCTTTCTCCACCAGATCCCATTTATTGACCAGGATAACGATTCCCTTGTTGTTGCGATGGGCCAGCCAAAAGATATTCTGCACCTGTCCGTCGAAGCCACGCGTAGCATCTAACAACAACAAACACACATCTGAATGCTCTATGGTACGGACCGAGCGCATCACCGAATAAAACTCCAGATCTTCCTTTACTTTGGCTTTTCGTCGAATCCCTGCGGTATCCACCAGTTTAAAATCAAACCCAAACCGATTGTACGTCGTGTCGATACTATCGCGGGTAGTCCCGGCCACATCGGTCACGATGTACCTTTCTTCCCCCAACAGCGCGTTTATAAAAGAGGATTTCCCGGCGTTCGGACGGCCCACAACGGCAAAACGAGGCAGGTCATCCTCCGGGAGTGGGGCGTCGGGAAGTACCTCAGCCAGGGCATCCAGCAATTCTCCGGTACCGCTACCATTGATACTGGAAATAGGGTAAATATCCCCGAGACCGAGATTATAAAACTCAACCGCATCTTCCTGTCTTTTGACATTATCGACCTTATTGACGACCAGAAAAACGGGCTTTTCCACCTTGCGCAGCAGACGTGCCACATCCTGGTCCATACCTGTGATTCCGGTTTCAGCATCCACCATAAAGAAAATAGCGTCTGCCTCGGCAATGGCCAATTCCACTTGTCTGTCAATCTCCTTTTCAAAAATATCTTCACTTCCGACCACATACCCCCCGGTATCGATAATGGAAAACTCCTTACCGTTCCAGTCGCTCTTACCATAATGGCGGTCCCGCGTCACTCCTGAGACCGAATCCACAATGGCCTCACGCCTTTGTATCATGCGATTAAAGAGGGTGGATTTCCCCACATTGGGTCTTCCCACGATGGCTACGATTCCGGACATATTCTGGTTTTGGCCACAAAGGTAGTGTTTACCCGCAGATATTGGATGATTATAAGGCTCTTGTGAACTTCTTTAGACAGTCTCGTCCAGGTGTCCGGTGAGGGCATTTTTACGCGGCTTCCCGGCCAGATAGTGTTCCCCAAGAGCTCGACTGCGAACCACCCTGGCCGGACTGCCGAAGGCCACAACTTTTTCAGGAATATCATTCAAGACCAGGGATCCGGCTCCAACAAGGCTCCATGGACCAATTGTAATGTTCTCGATAATTTTGGATCCGAGTGAAATTACAGTGCCCGTTCCGAGGAAGAGATTCCCCCCGCAACAGACTCCAGGCGCCAGACTTGAATAGGAAGACATTACCCCGTCATGCCCCATAGAACAGCGCGTATTGAGTATACAATGATCCCCTATTGATGCATTTGAATTGACGATGACACCCGGCATAACCACATTTCCCTGTCCCAAAACAACATTCCTGCCGAGGATGGCAGACGGATGGATCGCGTTAATAAAGACAAAACCCGGGGCCAATCGCTGAATCAAACGCACGAGTCGGCGGCGGACCCAATTATCGCCTACTGCAACAATACCTCCGTAAACATTATGCTTCTCGAGAATATGAAGCAGGTCGAACTCACTTCCCAGTACCCGATAACCGTTTTTTTCAGTACCTTTCTTTATAAAGGAATCCACAAAGCCCACAGGCTGGAATTCCTCGCTTCTTTCAAGGATATCCAGCACCACGCTGCCGTGGCCTGAAGCACCAAAAATGAGCACGTTACGCATTTATTATGTATTTTATCGATAAAATAATACCGTTCATCGATATTTCAAAGATAGAAAATTCCACGTATCTCAGAAATACGGCTTTCGATTTCTATAACTGCAGATCTGTAATGGGCACAATCAGATTCAAAAATTCACCCTCTTAAGACTTCGATTATGGAGCTCCCGAATGAAATTGTACTGCGGCCCCGCTTTCAGGATCACCTGGAAGAAACCGCCACTGAGGTATTGGAGCGTATCGAGAAGGCTGGAGAAAAACCCATTCTCATCAAGCGCCTGGACGACCATCTGTTCATCAGTTTTAACGATGCCGAGCGTCATTTCTGGTCGCCCCAGCTGCAGTTGGAAATCCTGGATGAAGAAGAAGGGGGGTGCAAGGTGTATGGCCTCTTCGGGCCAAATCCCACGTTGTGGACCTTTTTTATGTTCCTGCACTTTGGGGTAGCCACCCTTTTTATAATCCTTGGCATCTGGGCCTACAGCAGTGCCTCCCTGGGAAAACCCTATGGGGTACTCGTTGGCGGTATGGTCGCCATGCTGGTGATTTGGTTTGCTTTTTATGCCTTCGGGCGGGCAGGAAGGGCTAAAGGGAAGCCTCAGATGCAAGAGTTGCACCGGTTTTATCAGCGTGCCCTCAAAGGGTGACTATTTTTAGTTATAGCCGAACCGCCTTAACTGACGGGCATCGCTGCGCCAGTTTTTATTGACCTTTACAAAGAGTTCTATAAATACCTTTTTATCAAAAAAGATCTCCAGGTCTTTCCGCGCCTCTGAACCCACCCGCTTCAGGGCGCTTCCCTTATGTCCGATGATGATTCCTTTTTGGGAGTCCCGCTCCACCATTATCACCGCTCCAATCCGGATTAAATCTTCGCCTTCCTCAAAACTTTCCACTTCTATTTCTACCGAATAAGGGATCTCTTTTTTGTAGTGTTTCAGGATTTTCTCCCGAATGACTTCACTGACAAAAAAACGTTCCGGTTTATCGGTAAGCTGATCTTTATCAAAAAAGGCGGGACCCTCGGGAAGCAATTCCAGAATCCGATCAAAAACCGGTTGAATATTAAAGTTTTCCAAAGCGGAGATCGGAAAGATTTCGGCCTCCGGAAGCAGCTCCTTCCAGTAGGCTACCTGAAGCTCTAATTGCTCCTGGTCGGTAGTGTCTATCTTATTGATCAATAGCAGGACCGGAGCTGTGCTCTTGCGAATCTTCTCCAGAAACCGCTCATCTTTTAACCCTTTCTCTCCGATTTCCACCATATACAACAGGATATCGGCGTCGTCCAGGGCGGTCTTTACAAAGTCCATCATGGATTCCTGAAGGGCATAGGCGGGTTTGATGATCCCCGGGGTATCGGAAATGACCATCTGAAAGTCTTCCCCGCTCACGATGCCGAGGATGCGGTGCCGGGTGGTCTGCGCCTTAGAAGTAATTATGGAAAGGCGTTCCCCCACCAATGCATTCATCAGCGTGGACTTACCCACATTGGGGTTGCCTATGATATTTACAAAACCGGATTTATGCACGCTCATCTTTCAGTTGGGCAAAATAACGTTTCATCTCCCGGTTTACCCTCGGTGCGAGGTATAAAACGGCGAGCATGTTTGGAATACACATCAGGGCATAGGCCAGGTCGATCAGGTTGATGACCAGGTCTACAGAAGCCACCGCGGCAAAGGTAATGGTCGCCACGTAGTAGTAGTTAAAATATTTCCCAATTTTCGGATTGGTAAGAAAGGACAGGCATTTGACTCCGTAGTAGGAATAGGTAAACAGGGTAGAGAGCGCAAAGGCACTGACCACGACCATCAGCAAGACGTCTCCGTAACCAAAAAGGGATTTTTTAAAGGCGATAAGGGTCATCAGAATCCCATTGCTCTCCGCCTCTAAATAGGCCCCGCTCAAAAGGATCACAATAGCCGTTAAGGTACATACGACTATGGTATCTATAAAAGGGCCCAACATAGAAACCAGGCCTTCCTGAATAGGCTCTTTGGTTTTGGACTGCCCGTGATACATGGGCGCACTTCCCAAACCGGCCTCATTGGAAAACACCGCCCGACGCACACCGAGAATAACCAACCCCCAGAACCCTCCGGTAAACGCAGTCTTGAAATTAAAGGCCTCGCTGACGATGAGCTTCAAAGCCGGAAAAATCTCACTGGCATTGTTAACCATAATAATCAGGACTGCCACAAAATAAAGCAACACCATAAAGGGAACAATAGCCGTGGCTACCCGGGCGATTTTTTGCAAGCCCCCGAAAATAACCAGGGATGTAATCAGGGAAAGTACGATCCCGATAATCAGTTTCCAGTTGAAATCCCCCAGGGCCGCCAGGGTCGTATCCGGATCCACAACATTCATAAAGGTCTGTGTGAACTGATTCACGGTGAAGACACCCAGAAATCCCACCAACCCTGCGATACTAAAGAATACAGCCAGGGGTTTCGCACGAGGTCCGATCCCCTGTGTGATATAATACATCGGGCCGCCCTGCAGGTTCCCGGAAGCATCGGTATGCCGGTACATGATAGCCAGGCTACAGGAATAGAATTTGATGCACATCCCGATGATGGCCGTCATCCAGATCCAGAAGATAACTCCGGGCCCGCCCATATAAATGGCAATGGCCACTCCCGAAATATTCCCCAGCCCCACCGTGGCGGCCACAGCCGAAGACAGGGCCTGCAAATGACTGACCTCTCCCGGATCATCCGGATCGTCGTACTTCCCGGCCGTAATCCCTATAGCATGGCGGAAATAGCGATAGGGTTGAAACCTGGAATACACCGCCAGGAATAATCCCCCGCCCACGACCATGATGAGCATAGCCCACTCCGCATATGGTATAAGATTGGAAAGAAACTGGTCGATGACCTCCATAGGCTAAGCTAATGAGATCGAAGGTAGGGATTTTCACAAAACACATCCCGCCTCCCTGAAAATTATATCACGCCCCGGTGTTGAATAAATCAATAAACCGTCGTATATTTGCCGTCCACATCGCGGGGTAGAGCAGTAGGTAGCTCGTCGGGCTCATAACCCGAAGGTCGCTGGTTCGAGTCCAGCTCCCGCTACAACGAAAGCTTCACAATTTGTGGAGCTTTTTTTATGGAATAAATCCTTCTTCCAATTATAATTCTGTCAACTTTTATTGTTAAGCCATCTTATTCAGGTCCAACGAGCGAAGCAAGTTAATCGAGCTCCCGCTACGAAGAAAACCTCTTGAGAAATCAAGAGGTTTTTTTATGGGTGAAATTTAAAAGTTTGCTATTAAAAATTGAGTCACAAAAAGTACATATTACGATGATTCAAAATCGTACCTCGATGCAGGAATTATGATCATTTGAAGCCTTTATTTTTTATAGACTAACTATGTCTAGTTAATAACCCCATTCATCGATAAATTAGTGCCACTTATCGAATAAAACAGCCAGTTCAAATATGAATCGCTGAAATTTGAAGCAATAATAATTAGAAATGTATTTTATGAGGAAATTAACATATGTTAAGAAGAAAGTGCTGAAAATCTGTTTTATAAACTCTAATTAAGGTTGAACAAAAAAACTTTAAATGGAGTGAATAAGTATTTAATTGTTTGAAAAACAGCTTATTAATGATTCAACAAATTAGCCTCAAAAAAATGTGACTTCTTACATGTTAAATGTTTCTTAATAAGTATATTAGCTCATATTGTTTCCCCCGGAGCTTATTTAACTCTATAATAACCAACTCTAAATGCAGAGAACAAGAATAAGACTCTTAGTATTTGTTTTGACTCTACTCTGTGCTCAAGTCACTTTTGCACAGCTTGATAGCGAGCATTATTTACCTCCACTCAAACAAGTTTCCGTCAATCAAGCAATTCGCCAGCAGGCCATTTATTTGTCTACTCCAGAAACCACTCCTTTTGATGTAGAGATCTATAGAGGTACAAGCGCTACGCCTTTATTAACCTTGACAGGATTGTCCAAAGGAAACTCTAAAATCTTTGATTCCTCCAATGGATTGTCAGATGGAGATAACAATATTACTCTAGTTACCAATGCTAATACTGGAATTGTTCTTACAAATAGTGGATTGAGACTCGTGGCTCCTGGGGGCCAGAAGTTTTATGTGAATTATCGTGGACGCTCAAGCGCTCAAGCAGGTTCCTTAACCTCAAAAGGAAGCAAAGCCTTGGGGAGAGATTTTCGTTGGGGAGGAATTCCAAATAGGGCCAATAATAGCAACTTGACTACAAGTTTAGGAATGATGGCAACCGAAGATGGAACACAAGTAACCGTTTTTGGATATGACCCCAACTGCGAATTTAGACAGGGAAACAATAGAGGAGGAATTACGGATGACACCTTAACCATTAATTTAGATGCAGGTGAAAGTTTTGTGATCGAAGCTGCTAAAAATGAAACCACAGCAAATATTGATGGGTGGCTCGGAGCAACCATCACCTCAACCAAACCCATTGCTATTAGTAATGGAGGGTTAAATGTTGGAGTTAGAACGACCTCTGGGAGTAGAGATGTAGGAATCGATCAACCTGTGCCGACCAGTGTTCTGGGAAGAGAATATGTTTTTGTGAGGGGAAATGGGGCTGATGAAACAGAATTTCCAATCATCGTAGGAACTAGTAATGGTACAGAAGTCTATGCAGGAGGAACCTTGGTTGGAACGATTAATAATGGAGATTACTTGGAAATACCAGGCTCATTTTACTCGTCGGGAACGGCAGGCGCCAATATGTATGTAACTACCTCAAAAGATACCTATGCTTTTCAATGTTTGACAGGAACCGCGGG
>CAKZOC010000137.1 GCA_937136025.1 uncultured Bacteroidota bacterium | reverse complement strand
GGAATGAAAAAAGGCAGGCGCCATAGTCTCCTGTGCCTTTGGCAAGGCAATCCAGATCTGATACCCGTGAAGGGTAAATACAGTGCCCTTTCGCATTTCCTCTGGTGTTCTTTCCGTATGGGTAACCCCGCGTCCGGCCACCATCAGGTTGACGGAGCCCGGCTCAATACCCTTGAGTGTTCCCAGGCCATCGCGATGTTCAATCGTCCCCTCAAAAAGATAGGTTAGGGTAGCCAGCCCGATATGAGGATGCTGCCCAACGTCCATGTAGCGCTCGGGCCCAAGGGTTACGGGCCCCATATGATCTATAAAAATGAACGGTCCGATCATCCGCTTTTTGCGAAACGGGAGCAAGCGACCCACGAGAAAATCCCCAATATCCCTGCTGCGTTCAGGAATAATCATTCCACTGTGTGACATATAGAATATTTATCTTAGACACTTAAAGATATCCTATTTCGCATGAAAAACAGAAAACATAACCTGAGATGGCTGCTCATTTTTATTTTGGTTTTATCGGTAGTATCCTACACGCAGTATCCCAAACTCAGTATCATCAGTGGATATACTGCAAAAAACCTGGCATCCTGTGTTTATGTCGCAGGTCGCTCGGAAACCTCAGTGATTGATAACGATCACAAAGCGGGTCTGATTTCCCTGGCCACAGCACAAATCAATGCGGCCTCCACCAGTGCCACCTCCTCGGTTTTTGGAATGCATAAACGTCAGGCGTTCTATCGGGAGGGTCTTGGGGTGGTTTTACTGCCAAAAGATGCAGCATTGCCGGATTCCTATCTCGTTCCCAGGCGTTTTCAAGTTTCTTCAGCCCTACCCTATCCACAGGGCCACGGCAATCCCAGGGATACCGTTTTCCCGGAAGTGGATTATACACAACTCCAACGGGGCCTGGACCAGGCTTTTTCCAATCCGGACAAACAGCGTACGCGTACGGCCGCGGTCCTGTACAAAAATCACCTGGTGGCCGAGCGATATACGCAAGGTTTCGGGCCACAAACTCCGGTATTAGGATGGTCTATGACTAAAAGTGTGCTGGCTACCCTCTACGGAATCCTGCAATACCAGGGCCGGTTGGATGTGAATGAAAAACCCGGGCTCCCCCAATGGGAGGAGGATGAGAGAAGGGAGATCACCTACAACGACCTGCTGCGCATGCAGAGCGGGCTTTCCTGGGAAGAAGATTACGGTGGCATCTCGGACGTCACCAAAATGCTCTTTTTAAGCGAAGATATGAGTACCCCTCAGGCCGAGAAAAAACTCATTGGCCCTCCCGGATCCATTTGGTATTATTCCTCAGGCACCTCTAACCTTTTATCAGGACTGCTGAGAAAGCAGTTGCCGGATGCACAGGAATATCTCGATTTTCCTTATCGCGAGCTTTTCGATAAAATAGGAATGCACTCCATGCTGCTGGAGACAGATCTGAAGGGAAACTTTGTAGGTTCTTCGTATGGATGGGCTTCCACACGGGACTGGGCCAGATTGGGTCTGTTGTATCTCAACAGGGGCAAATGGGGGGATTCTCAAATTTTTGACCCCACCTGGGCCGACTATGTCGCCTCACCCACTGCCCATTCTGAGCAGGGGTATGGGGCTCATTTCTGGCTAAACGCCGGCGGTAAATATCCGGATGCCCCCCGGGATATGTATATGGCCAATGGTTTTGAAGGACAGCATGTTTTTATTATCCCTTCTAAACAACTCGTGATCGTGCGTACCGGACTCGCAGAAGACCCGGACTTCGAACTCAATGCCTTTTTGAGGGAAGTTATCGCGGCTTTTCCGTAAAGTTCAAACCCTCAGAGGTCAGCGGCTCAACGGGGCTCCCTACAACATTAAATCCCCTTACCACAGAAATCTCCATTTTCACAACAATAAGTTTCGAGAGTGCAACTGCTGCCTTAAGTTTACATCGTAATCAAAAACAAAGCATTACAAGTTTATTTTTTCATTTTCATATAGTGTTCTCGTAAAAGAGTCCTGTCGAAACGGCAGGACTCTTTTTAGTTTGAGATGCTTTTGTTGTTCTGTCAAAATTCTTGAAGTCTTCCACGACCCGATCAAAGCCCGCATGAGGAGTCTTTCAGTCCGGGTAAAACACCATTAGATTTCTATACGTCCGCTTTAAGGAATCCATTTGTTCTTTCCGAAGTCCGGCTTGCGCTTTTCCTGGAACGCGGTGATGGCTTCGCGATTGGCGGGGCCGCCGACCAGGCCACCGACGTCGACTCGGTGATGGCCGACATCGACGCCGAGATCGGCTGGTCGCGGGCTCGACTCGTCACGCCAGCCGCGTACCCCGACGCGCTCCGGGCGCCGGCTGGCCGGCGATGGCGGCACGATCAGCACGCGGCCGACCACGCGCACCCAGCCCGATCCGCCGTAGCCGGGGAAAGGTACGACGGTCACCGAACG
>CAKZOC010000136.1 GCA_937136025.1 uncultured Bacteroidota bacterium | reverse complement strand
GAAGGTCTTGTAATACCGTATGGAATCCAAAGGAGTCATTACGGTATCCTTTTCCATCCCCGGGGAATTCCAGTCAAAAACGGTCATTTCCGTCTGCTTGTTGAAAGAGTCCCGAATCTCATCCTCTGATTTTCCTTCACGACTCATCGTCCTCCAGCGAGGTGAAGATTTCATTGCACGGGTCATGATGCCTTTAATCTCATCTGAGGACAGGTCCAGAAACGGGGTGGTCGGGTTTCGGTCCGGGGTGTTCTGAACAAAGAATTCTGCCTGCAGGCGTTTCATATGCTCCTGCACCGCAGTCTCGGCATTCGCCTGCATCCTGGAATCTATAGTTGTGTAGACCTTAAGTCCGTCCAGGTAGATGTTCCAGGTATCCCGTTCCCCTTCCCTTGCCGGTTTTGGATTTTTGGAAACCCAATCCTTAAGCCAACCCTGCAGGTACATTCTGAAATACGTCGCCAGACCTTCCCTGTGGTTTTCGGGATTAAAGTTGATGTCCATTTTTAAGCCTACCAATGAATCCCGTTCAGCTTCGGTGATATACTCGTATTTCTCCATCTGCGCCAAAACCGTATTTCTGCGCTCCAGGGTGAGTTCTTCCCTGCGAATGGGGTTGTAGAGGGAAGAGTTCTTCAGCATGCCCACCAATAGGGCGGATTCCTCTGTGAGCAAATCCTTGGGTTCCTTCCCAAAATAGATCTTCGCGGCGGAACGGATGCCATCTGCATTATACCCAAAATCATAAATATTCAGGTACATGGAAATGATTTCCTCCTTGGTGTAGTTGCGTTCCAGACGGGTGGCGATCACCCATTCCTTAACCTTTTGAACGACAGCCTCGGCCACGTTTTTGGAACGAACCCCTACGAACAATTGCCTTGCCAGCTGTTGGGAAATCGTACTGGCACCTCCGCGGGAACCCAAAAAAAGCACCGCCCTTAAAGTTCCACGGGCATCTACCCCTGAATGGTCGTAAAAGCGGGCATCCTCAGTGGCGATCAGAGCCTGAACCAGGTTCTGGGGCAAGTCCGAAAAAGGAACGTCAGTACGGTTATCTTCCAGAAAGAATTTTCCCAGGGTTTTACCATCCGAAGAAATGATTTCCGTGGCCAGATTAGTCTGAGGGTTCTCGAGTCTTTCAAACGTGGGCATGTCCCCAAAAACGCCCCAGGAAGCTAAAAGAAATACAAGGGCCAGTAAGAGGACTCCCCCAAAAAAGAGAATCCAGAACGCCTTAATGAAGGGTTTAAAAGACTTTGGTTTTGGTTTTTTCTTTGTCGCCATTATCTACGGGTTCTTCTCGATCTGAAGGCCAATATCCAGTACTCCGGGAAGTGCTTCAAGTCCGTCCGTACTGCCATTCTTTCTCATGGCGTGCGCCACGGTAACAGTATATACGCCAGAATTGGGGAAAACGATGTTTTCTTTATACCACAATTTGTTTTCCCGCACGCTGCCGTAGCCCGAACCCAACCAATTGCCCATGGCATCGGCCATCTGGTATTCCAGGGTATCACGCTCAGAAGCACCCTCCGGAGATGTAAACTCCGCAATCACAAAAAGATTGTTGTACGGATACTCCTGATCGTTGCGAAGGGTTATAAACAGGTTATAGGTCTGGGTCGTATCCATCTCACTAAATGTGAATTCCATGATGCTCTCTTTCTTCCATTGACCGTTTGCCGTAGACTTCACCTTAGAATAGGCGAGGTGGTCGGTGCAGGAGACCAAAAGCACGAGCCCGCAACATATAAACAGTGATTTAAGCATTCCTGGATGTTCTTTTTCGATTATTCCCTTTGTTTCGACGTTTATTCCTTCTACGTTTGGACTTTGGCCGGTCAAAACGGGTCAGGCTGTCCTGCCCTACGGGGTTTTCAAAAGTTATTTCGGCATCGGCATAATTCTCAGAGGCGTATTCCTCCAGACTCTGGACCTTTTTCTTTTGACGGTTCAACTCCTGTATCTGGTGTACCTGATCTTTAGTCAGTGAATGCCAGTTCGAGGGGTCATCTTTATAGGAAAACCAGAGAATTCCTTTGAAAATATCGGTTTTCTGACAAAAAGCCGTGCCTTTTTCTGTGTGTAACTTTGAATCCGCTGAAGGAAAATCCTTTAAGGCATCCAGATACGTATCCAGCTCGTAATTCAGACAGCACTTTAATTTACCACATTGCCCCGCGAGTTTTTGAGGATTCAATGAGAGTTGCTGATATCGGGCGGCCGCCGTGCTCACCGACCTGAAATCCGTAAGCCAGGTGGAACAACAGAGTTCACGACCGCAAGATCCGATGCCTCCCAGTCTCTGGGCCTCCTGCCGATACCCGATCTGTCGCATATCGATACGAATGCCGAAAGCCTTGGCCATATCCTTAATAAGTTGTCGGAAATCGACCCGCTCGTCGGCTGTGTAGTAAAATGTTGCTTTGGAGCCGTCCCCCTGGAATTCAACATCTGAGATTTTCATTTGAAGTCCCAGAATTATGGCAATCTCACGGGAGCGCTTTTTGATTTCTTCTTCCTTTCCGCGGACCTTCATCCATTTATCGATATCGCGCTGGGTCGCTTTGCGGTAGATTTTGGGAAGGGACTCGTCATGGGTCACTTTCTTTTTCCGCATTTGCACCCTTACCAATTCCCCGGTCAGGGTTACCATGCCGATATCGTGACCCGATTTCGCCTGAGTGGCGACCACATCTCCAATAGAGAGGGAAAGACCCTCTGAATTTCTAAAAAATTCCTTTCTACTGTTTTTAAACCGAACTTCCACCACATTATACGCCAGTTGCCCCGCTGGGAGCGACATATTAGAAAGCCAGTCAAAAACCGTAAGTTTATTACAGCCATCCGTACCGCAGGTACCGTTGTTCCTACATCCGCGCGGCTGTCCATCCTTGCCGGTTGAACAACTGCTACATCCCATATTTTTTATCTCAATTCCTCTGACTTTACTGTAAGTCCCTGAGGAAACAGGTTCATAAATCGTTTACTCGGGTAAAGATAGGATTAATTTGAAATAGAAGCGAATGCTTTTGGCGAGCGGGCTTCTGGGGAACGAAGGTCAGGCAATGTGGTTGCTTTTATATGAACGCAATCCTGAGGGGTCCCTGTTTCAGGAACCCCTTTACATGATCCGCAGGTCTGAATGACGGGGCGGAAAAATGATTTATTCGTGTCCTTCGTGCACGACCTGGGGGGCGAAATCAGGAGCGGCTGGTTTCTTGTACTTGAGCACTTCTGACCGCCCTTTTTTAAAAATCAGGTTGCTCTTCACCTTGCCCTTACGAAGTCTTTTCTGTTCTTCCTCCGGAAGTGCGATCACATCCATGCATTCCTCAGAGCAGCAGGAATTCATTTTTGCGGCGCACGCTTCGCACTGAATAAACAGGAGATGGCAACCTTCATTTGCGCAATTAATATGGGTGTCACAAGGGCTGCCGCACTGGTGGCAATTGGAGATCACATCCTCGGAAATCCGTTCGGCACGACGTTGGTCAAACACAAAATTCTTTCCTTTGAATTTATTCTCGAGTTGTTTTTCCCGCACCTGTCGGGTGTACTCAATGATCCCGCCTTCTAACTGATAGACCTGTTTAAAACCCTTGTGCCTGTAATAGGCACTGGCTTTTTCACAGCGTATCCCGCCGGTACAGTACATGACCAGTTTTTTTTCCTCCTTCGCATCACTCAGCTGGGCTTCGATAATATCCAGGGAATCGCGGAAAGTATCCACATCCGGGGTAATCGCGTTCTCAAAATGGCCGATTTCGCTCTCGTAGTGATTGCGCATATCCACCACAATCGCATTCGGGTCTTCCACAAGGGCATTGAACTGTTCGGCACCGACGTGGATTCCCTTATCTGTTACATCAAAACTGCCGTCTTCCAGCCCGTCTGCCACAATTTTATGGCGGACCTTTATCTTGAGCTTCAGAAAAGATTTGTTGTCTTGTTCGATGGCGATGTTCAGTCGGACATCCTTTAAAAAGGTTATGCTGTCCAGATGTTCCTTGAATTTTCCGAAATCTTCGGCCGGGATTGAAAGCTGGGCATTGATGCCCTCTCTGGCCACATAAATACGGCCTAAAACATCCATGGCATTCCAGTGAATGAATAAATAATCCCGGAACAGGGAAGGATTTCCAATGTGTGCATATTTATAGAAAGAGATCGTGAGCCGCTCCTTCCCGGCGGCTTCAATCAGCGCTTCTCTTTCCTCTGCACTTAGCGTATTGTACAGTTGCATGCTATACCTACGGTTTAAGTTAAAAAGAAATTGACAGGGCAAAAATAGGCAATCCCGGAAAAAAGGGCACAAAAAAGAGCCCTGACATGAGATCAGAGCTCTGCGGTCACCACATTAACATTCTTCTTCACAGCAAATTCAGTGCATGTTTTTTGCGGTTCCCGGACGTATCTTTCGGGACAATCCGGGGGCTTATCCAAAAAGATACTCAAAGCCTTAAAAGGTTGCTTTACCCATTGTGATAATGCCAAAAGAAATGGTAATTTAGCCATCCACTTAAAGAAAAATACCTATGAGCAGCGAGAAAGAAGCGAAGTTGAAGGCCCTGAAATTAACCCTTGACAAACTAGACAAAACCTACGGAAAAGGTGCGGTCATGAAGATGGGAGATGAAGTCGTACAAGATGTTGAGGTCATTTCTTCGGGCTCCCTCGGGCTCGATCTCGCCCTGGGCGTGGGTGGCTATCCGCGCGGGCGGGTAGTCGAAATCTACGGGCCGGAATCCTCCGGTAAAACAACGCTTACGCTTCACGCCATTGCCGAAGCTCAAAAAGCCGGTGGCATCGCTGCATTTATCGATGCAGAGCACGCCTTCGATCGGTTTTACGCCGAAAAACTCGGCGTGGATATTGACAATTTAATTATCTCTCAACCCGATCACGGCGAACAAGCTCTTGAAATCACAGATAACCTGATTCGTTCAGGGGCGATCGACATCATAATCATCGATTCGGTTGCGGCACTCACCCCCAAAAGTGAAATTGAAGGGGAAATGGGGGATTCCAAGGTAGGTTTGCACGCGCGATTGATGTCTCAGGCACTTCGAAAGCTTACGGGTTCTATCAGCAAAACCCACAGTACAGTGATCTTTATCAATCAATTACGTGAGAAAATAGGGGTTATGTTTGGCAACCCCGAAACCACCACCGGGGGAAATGCCCTGAAGTTCTATTCTTCGGTACGTCTGGATATTCGCAGATCCACCCAGATTAAAGACACAGATGGCGGGGTCCTTGGGAACAAAACCAGGGTTAAAGTAGTCAAGAATAAAGTCGCACCTCCTTTTAGGTTGGCTGAATTTGATATCATGTACGGTGAAGGGATTTCCAAGGTTGGAGAAATTCTTGATCTGGGTGTGGGCTATGAGATCATCAAAAAAAGTGGCTCCTGGTTTAGCTATGGAGACACCAAATTAGGTCAGGGACGAGACGCTGTTAAAACCCTCTTACTCGACAATCCGGAACTCATGGAAGAATTGGAGGGAAAAATTAAGGATGCCATAAGCGCCGTAAAAGCGTAATGTCACTACATTTATAATTCCCGCGTTTCCAAGCAACCTTTAACACCGCTTCACATCTATATAGTGGAGTTTACGGGATATTAAGCTTATGAAGCCGTTTTGGAATTTACTAAAATTACTTCTGCCTCTGTTCCTTTTAAGCGCTTGTGACATCGGCGAAGACGAAGTGAGTTATCATTTTGTCTCCCTGACGACACTCGCCGTGGATATGCCTGAAGAGTTCCGGTTGAATGAGACGTACGAAATCGGAGTTACCGTACTGGAACCCAATGGCTGTACTGAATTCGCAGGGTTCGATATCCTTCCAGAGGATACAACCATCCGGCGCGTCGTGGCCATAGGTACAGAACAGGACGATGTGCCCTGTACCGAAGCACTTTCAGAGGTGGCGACCAGTTTTGATTTTATCTGTCTGTATTCCGGCACATATGTATTCCGGTTTTGGACCGGTAAAAATGAGGATGGGATAGACCAATTCATGGAATTTGAAGTTCCGGTAGTGCCCTGACAGCGAGATTCCCGTATATAATTTGTCCTCCATTTTGACAGAAAAAGAACTTATAAAGAAATGTATCAAAGGCAGCAGGGTCGCTCAGGAGACGCTGTACCGGATACACGCTCCCGTTCTTTATGGAATCTGCCTGAAATACTCCAGAAACAAAACGGAAGCAGAGGACAACTTGCACGATAGTTTTATGACTATTTATGAAAAGATCCATCAATACAAGTACAAAGGATCTTTTGAAGGATGGTTAAAACGGGTGACTATAAATACGGTGTTGCAGAAGTATCGCAAAAAGGAGCCGTTGAAACTCCTTTCTGATATTCCGGACCACGCGGAAGAAATGGGTCGTGAAGAACCTGAAATTTCCCTGGCGCTCTTGCTGAAATATGTACAGGAGCTCCCTCAGAAGTACAGGCTCACGTTCAATATGTATGTGCTGGATGGTTTTTCGCATAAGGAAATTAGTGAGGCCCTGGGGACCTCAGAAGGGACTTCAAAGTCGAATTTATCACGTGCCCGGATGATCCTTCAGGAGAAGATTTTAAAAAAAAAACAGATAGCCTAACCTCATAAGTTATGGACAATAAAGAATTGGAAAAACTGTTCCAGGAGACACTGGGAGATCACGGGGAAACCCCGGATCCCAGGGTTTGGAATCGCATCCGATCTTCCCTGGACGAGAAAAAACCCAAACGGGTCATCCCGATTTGGTGGCGTTTAGGTGCCGCAGCGGCAGCTCTGACCGGAGTTTTGTTGTTAGTAAATCCATGGGAAGAAACCGGCACAAGCACTCCTTCCGTTACCGGAATTGAGACGAAACAGGAGGGCGCGAATCCCGTTAAAAATGACAACCTTCAGTTGAAAGAACCCCTCCAAAAACCGGGGCAGGGAGACGCCATCGCAGGTCAGAATATGGAAAAATCAGCGGTGTCGGATGCGGATTCAGGATCTGGAAACTACAGCTCTTCGAATCCTTCCCAGGTTTCCGGCGACACGGAATTCAAGTCTCCGGGCAACAAATCCCTGGCTTCGGACGAGCAGGCGCCCCCCACAGAAAAACAGGAAGCAAAGCCAGGTTCTATTCCATTGATCAGGTCTTCAGAGGTTGCAGACACTGAAACGCCCTCTGACCGATCCCCTTTGAATTCACAGGGCCAAAGGACTTCCCCTGAGACTGGAATCAGTAATCCACAAGAAGTAGCAGCCGCACCACTTCCTGAAGATTCTTCTTCCAATGTAGCGGCATTGGCTTCCAATACGGGAGATCCAAAAACCGAGGAAACTTTAAATGCAAATACTCCTGAGAAGGATAAAAAATCCATTTTTGAAGTTGTAGAAGCTCAGGAAGCCCTGTCCGAAACTACAGATGAAGGAGGCAAATGGATGGTAGGCCCAAGTCTGGCTCCGGTCTATTTCGACTCCTTTGGTAATGGATCGCCCATTGCCTCAAACTTTGTAAACAACTCAAAGTCAGGTTCTGTAAACATGAGTTACGGCCTTCAGGTGGCCTACAAGGTTTCGCGTCGCCTCAGCATTCGTTCCGGTATTCACAGGGTGGATTACGGGTATAATACGGAAGAAGTAGGCTTCACCTCTTCTCCAATTGCCCAACCGAGTTCGCTCATCCGAACGATTAGTTATTCAGAGAATTCAAAAAGCCTGGTAGTGCACAGCACGGCGAGCGGTGCGCGGGAACCCCAGCAACCCAACGCGGTGGATATTACGGCTCCAAGCCCCGCCCGACAAGGTCAGATGGTACAGGAATTCGGGTATTTGGAAATCCCTGTGGAAATGCAATACACCCTCATCGATAAGAAGTGGGGACTCAATCTTATCGGGGGAATGAGCTCTTTATTTCTTATGGATAATTCCGTTAGCCTGGAATCCTCGGGAACGACCACCGAGGTTGGTGAATCCAATAACATGAATGATCTCAACTTCAGCACAAATCTGGGATTTGGAGTGTTCTATCGCCTAAATCCGCGACTCGAACTGAACCTTTTGCCGATGTTTAAGTATCAACTCAACACTTTTTCTCAGACGGAGGGAAGTTTCAGGCCCTACTCCATCGGGGTATACAGCGGTTTGAGTTTCCGATTCTGATTTGTTAAACCCTCAGCTGGAGTTTCAACCTTAAATTCTTTTAATACCTTTTGGTATTAAGCCTTGAAGCCCCATTAGAAAGTGGCATTCGGTCCTTTCTGAAGGCTTTCATAAATCAGGTCCCGGACTTCCGTTCGCAAGGAACCCGCGTCTGATGCTGTGTACCCCTGTGTATCGAAAAAACGATGTACACGAGTTCTTAAGGGTCCCGGGTGTCCGCTGAAAAAACGAAAGGGAAATCGCCGTTTGTTATCATAGAAGGTCATCGGAACCACTTCAATCTTGTGGGCAATGGCCATTTTAAATGCCCCATCTTTAAACGTGTCCAATATTACGGATTCCTCTGGGACCCCTCCCTCGGGAAAAATACAAATGCTCAGGCCTTCTTCGAGACGCCTTTTCGCCCGGCGGTAAACGGCAGAGCGACTGCGGCTATCCTCCCGATCCACAAGAATACAAACTCTCTTGTAGAAAAAGCCAAAAATGGGCAAGTCCGCCAATTCCTTTTTTCCCACAAAAACAAAAGGGTTCCGGCTCACGCGGAGCATTAACATAATATCCAGCATACTCGTATGATTGGCCACAAGCATATAACTGCCGCTTCGTTTCATTTGCTGGCTATACCTGATCTGGGGTGGACAACCCATACCGTAGAGAATCACAGGGGCCCATAAATTTCGGGCGAGCCAGAAAAACTGGGGATACGTTTTTTCAGATATTGTAGAAACCAGGAGGAGGGGCCAAAATAAAAGAATCGGTATCGTGACCAGAATATAAAACCAGATTCTATACAGGGCCTGCCCCGTTTTCTTCGCAATAACCCACATGGCGCCAAATGTAAGAATTTTGGGAAGGTTCTTGTATTTGCGTTACTTTTGTCCTTTGATAAAAAATGCCTGCCCATGCCACGGATTCTAACCGGGATTCAAAGTACAGGAACACCTCATTTAGGAAATATCCTCGGGGCCATTATGCCTGCTATTGCAATGGCTTCCCAACCGGAAAATGACTCTTTTCTCTTTATTGCCGATATGCACTCCCTTACCCAAATCAAGGATGGTGCAGTGCTCAAAGAAAACACCTATGCAACGGCTGCAACCTGGCTGGCATTCGGGCTAGACCCCAATAAAACAGTGTTTTACCGCCAAAGCGACGTACCTCAGGTGACGGAATTATCCTGGCACCTGAGTTGTTTCTTTCCCTATCAGCGCCTGACACTCGCCCATTCCTTCAAGGATAAGGCAGATCGGCTCGAAGACGTCAATGTGGGTCTCTTTACGTATCCGATGTTAATGGCGGCTGATATCCTGCTCTATGATGCAGATTTTGTGCCGGTAGGGAAAGATCAACTCCAGCATCTGGAAATGACCCGGGATGTCGCAGCCCGATTTCACGCTCAAATGGGTGAAACCTTTGTAATTCCGGAAGCCCGGGTACAGGATCACACCATGTATATTCCAGGCACCGATGGGGAAAAAATGAGTAAGAGCAAGGGCAACCTGATCGATATATTCCTGACGGATAAGGCCCTTCGGAAACAAATCATGGGTATTGTCACGGACAGCACTCCCCTTGAGGACCCTAAGGACCCCGATGCCGATACCGTTTTTGCTTTGTACCGCATTCTGGCATCGGAAGCGGCTACGGCCGAAATGCGCGGGAATTATCTCGGCGGGAATTACGGATACGGACATGCCAAACAAGCCTTATACGAATGCCTTCTGGATGTTTTTGGAGAAGCCCGGGAGCGCTTTCATTACTATATGAATCACCGGGAGGAAATTGATGAAGCCCTCCATATCGGGGCTGGAAAAGCTGCAAAAGTTGCAGATTCTGTGCTCGACAGGGTTCGTGAAAAACTGGGGTATTGATTTTTTGACGTTCCGACCGGGGAGTCGGTTTTGAATCTTAAAAACGGGCTGATATACTGTTGATGGCACGTCAAAATGCTCCTTCACTCGTTTTTAACCCTCTTTTACATCGTTTTTTTCCAACACAGATTAAAAAACAAACCGGGCAGTCGGTTATTTATAACAATAATTCAAACCTTTTCCCCGGATGAGGGCGGATAATTTCCTTCATTTCCAACTGAAATAACATCGCAGCCGTCTCTCGTACGGTCAGGACACAGCCTACTGCGATTTCATCCAGAAGTTGTATGCCATTCGAAGCAAGGAATTCGCAAATTCGAGCTTCTTCTATCGTCAATCTGCCCTGAGGCTGACTCCATGTCCTTGGGATAAACTTTTCGGAGTTCAGTGGAGCTGCGGTCCATTGAAGGGTTTCGGCCAACTGCTCCGGGGAACACAGCAATTGGGCCTTCTGCTGACCAATCAGCAAATTACACCCTGAACTGAAGCGGTCTGTCGATCTTCCTGGAACGGCAAATACCTCCCTGTCATACCCAAAGGCCAGGTCTGCGGTGATCAGACTTCCGCCTTTTGGTCCCGATTCAATGACCACCGTAGCCGGGGCTAACCCGGCAATAATGCGATTGCGTCTCACAAAATTCATAGGTTCCGGAGGCATACCCAACCCGAATTCAGATAGGAGCGCTCCCTTATGGAGAATTTCCGGAACGTATTTAGCATGGCTTCGAGGATAAATCGTATCCAGGCCATGTCCCAGACAGGAAACCGTATCTAAACCCCATTTTAAGGCCGTCCGCTGTGCCAAAATATCGATGCCATAAGCCAGGCCACTTATGATTACAGGATTATAAGGGATAAGGGCTTTTATTAACTGCTCGCAAACCCGGCGCCCATAATCCGTCATACTGCGTGTCCCCACGATACTCAAAAGACACCTTCCGGAAAATGATAACGGCCCCTTCTGGTATAGAATCAGGGGGGCGTCCGGGCATTCTCTCAGCAACTCAGGATACGCCTGATCTGATAAAGGCAGGCACCGGATCCCTTCCCTCCGGATCCTTCGATACTGGTTTTCCGCTTCCTTCTGATAGTTGTGATTCAGCATCCTTTCAGCCATTACGGGCCCCACTCCCGCTAATTGCACCAAATCTCTCACAGATTGGTTGAAAATATTCTGAACATCGCCAAAGTACTGAAGTAATTTCCGGCCATTTATGGGTCCTACCCCGGGAATGCGCTGTAGTCTTATCCATGCAAGAACCTCATTATCTGTCATTTAAAAACCTTTTTACAAACAGTTGGATAGCCTTGTGTTAATAAAAGGGACCCGTTCCTTTTGTTCAAACTGCAATAATTCGCCATCTTTGTTTCAATGGACTTAGAAAAATACGTTGCATCTCTCCTGTACCGGTACCAATGTGTAGTGGTTCCCGGATTCGGCGCTTTTTTGTGTCAAATAAAGTCGGCATCCCTGCAATCGGAAAGCAATACTTTTCTCCCGCCTTATAAAGAATTGTCATTTAACGCCCAGCTGGATAAGAATGACGGGCTTCTTGTTTCCCATGTCGCGCAGGCAGAAGGGCTGTCTTATGAAGAGGCCCTGGAAGATGTACTCGATGCCTCCCAGGCATGGAAATCCACCCTGAAAGCCGAAAAGCGTATGGATTTCCCCGAATTGGGCGCTTTCAGATTGAATCAGGAAGGGCGTATCGCCTTTGAACCTACAACCCGGGTGAATTATCTGATGTCCTCCTTTGGATTAAGCCCGGTTATAGCCAGTGCAGTCACAAGAGAAGTGCTTAAGGAAGAGGTACGCCAAATAGAGTCGCAAATTCCTTTTACCATTACCCCTGAGGCTCGTAAAGTCCGTGGCATTCGGCCCCTTTATAAATACGCCGCGGTTGTCTTACTTGCGGTTTCCACTGCCCTCAGTGGCTATTCCCTCTACAGGCAAGGCGTCGAATCGACCGCCATTGTATATGAAGAAGCCCAGAAAGAGGTTTCGAAAAGTATTCAGGAGGCGACTTTTTTCAGTACGAATCCTGTCTTACTGCCTTCTGTAAATCTCAGCGTAAACTCCAGTACACAGCCCTCGCATCATATTATCGCCGGGGCCTATCGCATACGAGCGAATGCAGAAAAACGCATTGCCGAGTTGTCTGCCCGCGGGTATTCCGCCAAACATCTTGGCCAAAATCGCTATGGGCTCTATCAGGTATCTTATGCCAGTTTTTCCGACCCGGAACAAGCCCTGAAAGCCCTTAAAGAGATCCGGCGTGAAGATTCTCAGGACGCCTGGTTGCTCTCCACGAAGTAGATTCCCACAAACTCTAAATGACTTCTGTTGGGAAGGCGTATCTTTGCCGAAAATTTTTCCATGGAAGCGAAAACTCCCAGCGAATCCCGGACCACTATGACCGATTTGGTTTTGCCCAGCGAAACCAACCCTCTGAACAATCTCTTCGGCGGAGAATTGCTCGCCCGTATGGACCGCGCAGCGAGTATTACCGCCCGAAGGCACAGTCGAAAGGTGGCCGTAACCGCTTCGGTGAATCATGTGGCCTTTAACCGCGCCATTCCACTGGGTAGTGTAGTCACCGTAGAAGCTAGTATTTCCAGGGCCTTCAAAACTTCTATGGAAATATTCATCGATGTATGGACCGAAGACCGGTTTAGCGGGGAACGTACAAAGGCCAATGAAGCTATTTACACCTTTGTGGCCGTTGATGACATCGGAATTCCGACCGAAGTACCCCCGGTAGCTCCCGAGACCGAACTCGAACAACTCCGTTTCGAAGCCGCCCTGAGACGCAAGCAACTTAGCCTTGTTTTGGCCGGAAAGATGAAACCGCATGACGCTACAGAGCTGAAAGCGCTATTCAATGATTAATTTTTTATCACAATCGGTATATCCACTCTTCCGGGTTTAATCGGTTCGTGTCCTGGTATAAGTAAAACTTCAGTTGGGTCAAGCCGTTAGACCTATTGGTATATATTTTGCCCAGCGCTTCTTTAGCCTTTACCTTATCGCCCTTTTTCACGTAGAGTTCCCCCAAATTGTAGTAGGTACTGATGAAGTTACCATGCTTGAGCTGCACCCCTTTGTTTCCTCCGGGAACGGCCAGCACGGCAATAACTTCTCCTTCGAATACAGCCCGGGCATCGGATCCCTCATCTGCGGCGATAATGACCCCATTGCTCTGATGCTTAATCCCCGGGTAAACCGCATCGGCATATACCCCATAACCCTGTTTTTTGACTCCTTTTTCCACCGGCCAGATGAGTCGGCCTTTGTTGGCTGAAAAATTATTGGCAACCAGAGTCGCCTCGGGGGTAAGGGCAAACTTACCGGGAGTAGCCGTCCGATTTCCACTTTCCCGATTTGAGGCTGCTATGGCCGAGCGAATCAAAGCTTCTATTTGTCGCTCAATAGCCCGCGCTTCCTTGCGTTTCTTATCGATTTCTGAAGCATAGGCGCTTTCATTCTGACGTATCGTCTTTAAAAGCGATTGTTGGGATTGCACCTGATCCGTCAGTTCATTCTTAATGCGTCGGTTTTGGGCAATCAACAGTTCCTTCTCTTTGCGCTGTCGCGTTAAATCGCTATTGAGCACACTCAGCGCCTCGGTTTTCGCCACGATCTCCTCCCCCTGTTTTTTGCGGTATTGGGTGTATTGTTTCATATACTGCAAGCGCTTAAAGGCCTGAAAAAAATTTGTAGAAGACATCAGAAACAACAATCGGTTCTGTTGGGACCTGTTTTCATACGATTTGCGGATCATTTGTGCATAATCGCCTTTCAAAGTCTCCAGATCTGACCGCAGTTTACTGATTTGCCGGATATTTGCGTTAATCTGGCGGTTTAGCAAATTAGACTGCTGATTCGTGATACGGATGAGTTGCTGCTGCCTGTTGATTTTTTGATTCAGGGCTTCCATCTGATCCAGCACACTTCCTTTCTGTTCTCTTTGCGCAAAGAGCAGCCGGTTGATTTCCCGTATTTCGTTTTCAAGTTGCTCCTTTCGCGCTTCCAGGGCCTTCTGTTCACCGGTCTGTGCCCGGGCATTAAAGCCAAGACATAGAAGGAACAGAAATCCAATCAGGGTTGCAATATTGATTCTGCCGCTTTTCACTGTAAGGCTACCGGGTTAAAACCTTTCGGTATTTTGTAAGGGAAGCGCAGCTCCCTGTTTAGTTCAACCTGTTTATAGTCGATCCCAATGCTAATCTTCTCATCGTCCTCAATGGCATCTATCTCCACCGCTTCAGGCAAAAACTGCCCCTGAACCTCCTGATAACGGGTATATCGCACTGCCATAATCCGATTCATTTCGGGCTGCGCCATCTCCTGAGCGGCCGTTCGGAAGTGCTGCGGCTCAATTTTAATCAAAAACTTATAGAGCTCCAAAGCCGTTTTAGGCTGTATTTCATAGGCCTCGGCCGAGTGCCGGAGACTGTAATTCCGTCCTTCCAAATCCATCAGCGACTTACCGATAAGCAAATTCTGCACTTTATCAAAATCCACGTCAGAACCCAGGATTTCACTGAGGTATGAATAATCTCCATCAAAATATTCGTTGTTGAGTTTGTTGTAAAAAGAAACGCGCCCGGGAGTAATGAGTACTTTAATCACTCCAAGGGGTGCGCTCAGCCAAATGACCTCATCCTTTTTCATCCTCAGGGAAACGGTTACGTGCTGTGAGTCTTCCCCGTCGGAATAATCAATGCCGAGCCGGCCGCTCAACGTCCTGAACTGAAGACCCGCCGCTTCGTGATTCCGGATGACATTTTTAATAGATAAGCGTTCATCCACACTTCCTCCGGCCACCGTTCGAGTGCTCCCACATGAACTTAAAGCCAGCAGGAGAATCACCATTACTGAAAAAACACACTTCTGTCTCACAAACCCGACTTTAATTTATCCAGATATTTTTTGGCCTTTTCAGGAGTCCCCAGAGCGTTATACGTCTCTACAAAGGTCCTGTATATCTTTTGCGCACTTTCTGAAGGCTCGAGAATAAAACCCTCACCTTCTTTTAAAAATTCCAGGGCTTTCTCCGGCCGTCCCTGACGCAGTACCGCCAGCGCCTCGCTGTAGTAAAAGTAAGGTTGCAATGGAAAAAGCTCCAGGGCTTCGGCACTTTCATCCTCCAGTGCCTTCCAGTCCTCCGATATGATGAGCGCCTCCATACGGGACTCCAGGGAGGCGACTGTGCGACGGTCTTCGGATGGCCCGGACTCTTTGTCCTGATGGTCTGATATTGCCGGTTCCTTTATGGATTCCAGAACGCTAATTTCCTGCTCCAACCACCGCGCTTCCTCCAGACCTGATAATGGTGAGAGCTGGGTTTTCGCTTTGTCATAAAGACCTTCAGACATATACCATCGTGCCAGATTTAACCTGAATGCCGGCTCCTCCAAAGGCAATTCTGAAGCAAAGGCCTCAGGATTCATTCTCTGAGGGTTAAGGGCCTTCATAAAGGTGTCCATGTACCAGTATTGAGAAGGGTCCGATTGCAAGGCTTTCAGGGCGTATGGGGTGGCCCGCCTGTATGCCTTAGCCTGATTCAGGATTCGCGCCAGTTCGAAATCCACAACCGGATTGTCCGGATCGAACTTCTTAGCTTCGAGCATCAGTGCCTCGGCCCGATCGTAATTCTCAATCCCCTTTTGTTTCAAAGCCTCAAAAAAAGCCTCCTGAAACTGGTCTGTGTAGGATTCTGTAAACAATTCTGCACTTCCTTCCTCCTGCCCATAGGTCATTCCGGACCCTAACATCAGCAATAGCACCCATAAAATCCATTGACCCTTCATCTCCTGTTTTCGCTTTGTGTTAGCGCACTCCGGTACTCCCAAAGCCCCCACTTCCGCGCTCGGTCTGTGAAAGCACCTCCACTTCTTCCCAACGCGCCTGTTCGAAACGGCTGATCACCATTTGAGCAATCCGCTCCCCATGCTCAATACGCACAGGTTCATTAGATATGTTTACAAGAATTACGCCAATCTCACCGCGGTAATCCGCATCAATAGTCCCGGGGCTGTTCAATACACTAATTCCCTTTTTAGCGGCCAGGCCACTCCGGGGTCGAATCTGGGCTTCAAAACCTGCCGGTAATTCCATATATAGTCCTGTGCCGATGACAGCCCGCTCGAGGGGAGCCAGTTGAACCGCCTCATCTAACTCCGCCCTCAGGTCCATTCCGGCCGAGGCCTCCGTTTGATACGACGGGAGTTCATTGGACGATTTATTGATTATTCTGACCTTCATTTTCCTCTGATTAATTTTATCAAAACCTCCTTTTCAAGTCGGTATAACAACCCCAAAAATACTAAAAGTAAGAGCAGGCCGATGAAGAGATTCCTGTTAAAAACATAGAAAGAAAGCACCGAGAATGATATGGAGATACCCATATAGAAAAAGATCTTGCGGAGGTTGTAGGGAACCGGGTAGTATTTCCTCCCCCAGTAAAAGGAAAGCAATACCATGCTGGCATAGGCCGCAAGTGTAGCCCAGGCAGATGCAAAGTAGCTGTACTCCGGGATAAAGAGGAAGTTAATTGTAATGGTGACTACAGCTCCCACAATGGAAATAATCGCTCCAAATCGGGTTCTGTCCGTCACCTTATACCACACGGACAAATTGTGATAAATCCCCAGAAAAAAACTGGCCAGTAATATTATGGGTACAATGGCCATGGCCTCCCAATACGCCTCATCGCGCACGAAAAGCACTTTCAACACGTCGGCAAAAACAACGACCCCAAGCAGGATGACACTCCCGAGGACCACAAAATAATTTGTGATTTGAGCATATGCTTTCCTGGGGTTCTCTGAGCTGGAGTGGCTGAAGAAAAAAGGTTCAATCCCCAGGCGAAAAGCTGTAGCGAATAGTGTCATAAACATCGCCAACCGATAACAGGCGGCGTATTTCCCCATCTCTGCCTTTGCAATATCTTCAGGCAGCAGTTCCGTGAGCAGGTATTTGTCGAAAACTTCATTTATAGTAAAAGCAATGCCCGCAATCATAATCGGAAAGCCGTATTTGAGCATGCGTTTGAAAAGAGCCCTGTCGAACTCAAAACGCATCTTAAAGTAATTCCCGCTCAGAATTAACAGGGTGATGCCACTGGCAATCAGATTGGAAATCAGGATGTAATTCACTTCAAAATCAGGGCGGTATAAGGCTTCCCAAACACCCGCTGAATCGCCGGCTGCCAGTTTAGGAAGCAGGAGTAAAAAGAACAGATTAAACCCGAGGTTTACACAGATATTCGCAATTTTGACCATGGCATAAACCGCAGGTTGCTCCGTAGCTCTTAAGCGGGCAAAGGGTATGATCACCAGGGCATCCAGGCACAGTATCCCAATAAAATAGCCCATGTACCTCGGGTCTATATTCAGAAGGCCGGAGAGGGGTTCCCAGAAAAGCAGAAAGGTTATCAGAAACACTAAAGTGGAGGCTCCTATAGAGATCAGTGAGGTGGCATGCACCCGCTCCTGGTCCGGTTCGCGCGTATAAAAGCGAAAAAAAGCCGTTTCCATTCCATAGGCCAGAAGGACATTGAAAATGGCAAACCAAACAAAAACAAGGGAAACCTCACCATAGAGCTCCGGGGGCATCACTGCGGAATACAGGGGAAGCAACAGAAAGGAAAGCATTCTGGGCAGCACCGTGGCAAGGCCATAAATGAATGTCTGCTTGAAGAGTTTCCTGAAAAGCTTCAACTAGGAGGGCGTTAGATCTTTATCTAAATTAGGCATTTAGAAAGAGCCTGCAAAGTTAGTTCTTTGTCCTTCCCGGGGAAATGCGACCTTGTTTTTCAACGACACCGCTAATCCTGTAATAGCGCTTTTTTGAGGAATTCCCCTCCAGATAGGAGAGTACGGCTTCGTCCGTACCCAGGTCAAAAGGAAAATCCTTGCCTGAAGTCAGGCGTTTTGGAGGTTGATTCCCAACCTCCTTCCGGGCATCGGCGTGCATAATGATGTCATATTTAGGCAAGTTTTCAATAAAAGTAGCCGTAATCAGGAAACCTGTTTCCGTTTCTTTCGATTCTGCCTTCATCGCCCTCCCCCTGAAATAGAGCGAATCCAGAGTGATCGCTGAGGGGTCTATGGGATTCCAGCGCGCCTGAAATCGCATCTGGGTTCCGCTTTCCTCCCTTCCGCCTACCCAATACTCCACGGTGGGCCGCTCCACGGTAAATGAGGCTTCTGTTTGTATTTTTCGTTGCGAACTGCAGCTCATCAGGCCAGTGACTATAAGTAAGAGGGAAAAGTAGAAAGAGGTTCTCATAAATCAAAAATTCTCAGGGTTTGTAAAGATACCTTTCCAAAATTGATGCCAAAACCCGGCACGGGCCTTTTATGACCCTTGTGACATCCCGGAAATCGGTAAGCACAACAAAAAAACCCCGGCCTGGGCCGGGGTTTTTTATATATCAACCACATCGATCTAATTATTAAGGGCTTCTGCACCCCCGACAATCTCAAGGATCTCATTGGTAATGGCCGCCTGACGCGCCTTGTTATAAGTAAGGGTGAGCTGGTCTTTTAAATCTCCGGCATTATCCGTGGCTTTGTGCATAGCGGTCATCCGGGCTCCATGTTCTCCTGCGTATGAATCCCGTATCGCCTTAAACAATTGTGTTTTCAGGGATTTTGGGATGAGTTGCTCCACAATTTCAGCTTCAGAGGGCTCAAAAATATAATCCGCCGTCCCCTGCTGTCCGGAAACTTCCCGGGCCGCTTCTATCGGGAGGAATTGCTCCGTGATTACTATCTGAGTCGCCGCATTCTTAAAGCGATTGTATACGAGCAGAATACGATCGTAACGTCCTTCTGTAAAATGGGCCATCAGGCTTTCTGCTATTGGCGCCACCTCATCAAAAGTGAGATTGTCGTATACTTCATTGTGATTGGAAACAACGGTGTGCCTTTTGCGAAGCAAATCGTCCACTTTCTTTCCTATGGTGACAAAATCTACCTGTTTGTTCCCATATTCACCCTGTAAAAGGGAAACACTTTGTTTAACGATGTTCGAATTAAACGCACCACAAAGGCCCCGGTTGGAACTCACAGAAACAATCAGAACTTTTTCAACCTTCCGAACATCGGCATAAGCGCTGGCGGTATCTCCATCCAGATTGGCACTGAGGTCCCGCAGTAATTCCGATAACTTATCCGAATAGGGACGCATGGCCGTAATCGCATCCTGGGCTTTCTTCAACTTGGCAGCAGATACCATTTTCATGGCACTGGTAATCTGCATGGTCGAAGAGACCGATGCGATACGATTTCGTATTTCCTTTAAGTTTGGCATAGTTCCGTCTGTCGTTTCTTAGGCCTTATACTTGGCCGCAAGATCCTTACACACCGCCATCAGCGTATCGGTGATTTCATCGGTGAGTTTCCCCTGCTTTAATAAATCCAGAACATCCCGGTGTTTGGCGTTCAGGAACTCGATAAAATCACGCTCAAACTCCTTCACCTTCTCGACAGGAACATCGCGAAGTAAGTTTTTGGAGCCTGCGTATATAATGGCAACCTGATCTTCTACCGTAAATGGGTCGTTTTGAGCTTGCTTGAGAATTTCAACATTTCGTCGTCCCTTCTCAATTACATTGAGCGTCGCAGCATCCAGATCCGAGCCGAATTTGGAGAATGCCTCCAATTCGCGGAACTGGGCCTGGTCGAGTTTTAGGGTTCCCGCTACCTTTTTCATCGATTTAATCTGAGCAGATCCACCCACCCGGGAAACTGAAATCCCCACGTTGATCGCGGGACGAACCCCCTGGTTAAAGAGATCCTGCTCTAAAAATATCTGCCCGTCCGTGATCGAAATAACGTTCGTCGGGATATAGGCAGAAACATCTCCCGCCTGAGTCTCAATAATGGGGAGTGCCGTCAGAGATCCTCCACCCTTAACACGATCTTTAAGGCTGTTGGGAAGATCATTCATTTTTTGAGCGATCCCATCGTCATTAATAACTTTGGCCGCGCGCTCCAGAAGGCGGGAGTGCAGGTAAAACACATCCCCGGGATAGGCTTCCCGCCCCGGTGGACGTCTGAGCAGAAGAGAAACTTCCCGATAGGCAACAGCCTGCTTGGAGAGATCATCGTAAATAATCAGGGCAGGACGCCCGGTATCCCGGAAATACTCTCCGATAGCCGCTCCGGCAAAAGGAGCATATACCTGCATAGGAGCAGGATCGGATGCATTGGCTGCCACGATAGTGGTATAGGCCAGTGCTCCTTTATCTTCAAGGGTCTTGGCGATGGCGGCAACTGTTGAAGCCTTTTGTCCAATAGCTACGTAGATACAATATACGGGCTCTCCCGCATCGTAAAATTCCTTCTGATTGATAATCGTATCAATACAAACAGTAGTCTTCCCTGTCTGCCGGTCTCCGATCACAAGTTCTCGCTGTCCCCGGCCAATAGGAATCATGGCATCAATGGCCTTAACACCGGTTTGAAGCGGCTCATTCACGGGCTGCCTGAAAATAACCCCGGGAGCTTTCCGCTCCAGTGGCATTTCAAAAAGATCTCCGGTAATGGCGCCTTTCCCGTCGATAGGAGTTCCAAGACTATCGACCACACGGCCAACGATGCCTTCTCCAACTTTAATAGAGGCAATCCGCTGGGTTCTTTTAACTGTGGCTCCTTCGACAATTTGTCGGGAAGGTCCTAAAAGAACCACCCCTACATTGTCCTCTTCGAGGTTCAGTACAATTCCCTCCAGGCCTCCGTCAAAAGACACGAGCTCGCCGTATTGGGCATTGGAAAGACCATAAACGCGTGCGATCCCGTCTCCTACCTGGAGTACAGTACCCACCTCGTCCAGGGTTGCTGTTGCTTCAAATCCTGATAACTGCTCCTTTAAGATTGCTGATACCTCAGCGGCTTTAATTCCTGCCATGTTCAATAGGTATAATTAATGAATCCGCCTGCTGGGATTCGATATATCCGTTTATGTACTTAATAGTTTTCGTTCTAATTTTTCGAGCTTCCCGGACAGACTGGCATTGTATTCCAAATCCCCTACCCGTAAAATAAATCCTCCGATCAGATCGGTGTCGATTTCGTTCTCAAGGGTCACTTCCTTACCGCTGATTTCCTCGAGTTTCTTCAAGAGTTTTGCTTCCAAAGCTTTATTGAGGGGCGTTGCCGTTACTACGGTGGCTACCTCGTGTCCCTGCATCTGTTCAAAGAGCGCAATAAACTGCTCAGCGATTCCTTTCAGAATACCTATCCTCTTATTGGTCGCCAGCAGGTTAAACAACTCCATCGTCAGGGGCTGTGCTCCCTTGAAAAGCGTTTTCAGGGCATTCTTCTTATCGACACCTATAAGGGTTGGACTGCTGAGCACATCTCTCAAAGATTCGTTTTCCTGAATCGTATCCAGGATCAGGTGCATGTCCTTTTCCATACCACTCACCTGACCCTGTTCTACAGCGAGGTCCATGAGTGCTTTGGCATAACGATATGCGGCTCGATGTTCGCTCATCGCTTATTTCAATTTGATTTCATCCACCAGTTCATCCACCAGTTTCAGTTGCTTGTCCTTATTGTCAAGCTGACCCTGAAGTACCTTTTCGGCAATCTCCACAGAGAGCGAGGCCACCTGGCTTTTGATATCTGCAATGGCCGCCTTCTTTTCGCCTTCAATGCTCAACTGAGCTTGCTTGATAATTTTATCTCCTTCTTCCTGTGCCAGGATTTTGGCATCCGCTACCATTTTTTCGCGAATCTCCCGAGCTTCCTTAAGCATGGCTTCGCGTTCTGCACGCGCCTCCTGAAGCAATCTGTCATTGTCCGCAGAGACATTCTGCATTTCCTTCTTGGCGTTCTCTGCGGCAGCCAGTGCATCCTTAATGCCTTCTTCCCGCTCAGAAACGGCCCGCAATATGGGTTTCCATGCAAACTTGTGGAGTAAGAGTAAAAGCAGGACAAACAGAATAATCTGCCAAAAGAAAAGCCCTATTGAAAATTCGTTAATTAATTTTTCCATGGTTTCCCGAGGTTTTATGTTCTTCCATAAAGCCCGGCAATCCATACCAACCGTATGGACTGCCTGAGCAATCTGTAGGTTTTAGCCGGCAAAAATTGCGGCGAAACCAATTCCTTCGATAAGGGCAGCTGCAATCAACATCGCAGTCTGAATCTTACCATAGGCTTCAGGCTGACGGGCAATGGCATCCATTGCACGACCTCCGATCATTCCGATACCGATTCCGGCACCGATTACAGCAAGGCCCGCACCTATTACACTTGGAATTTCCATAAAACAAGTATTAAAAAATTAAACAATACAACTCAAAACACTAAAGGTGCTCCAGCACAGGCTCTTCATGATCGTGATCGTGATCGTGCTCTTCAGCGGCAAAACCGAAATAAAGGGCAGATAACATCGTGAAAATATAAGCCTGCAATAGCGCAACTAAAACTTCTATAAGGGATATGGCGAAACTCAGGCCGAAAGACAAAGGCCCGCCGACCCAACTTTTAAAGATAAAGATCAGTCCGATCAGACTCATAAGCACTACGTGCCCCGCCGTCATGTTGGCGTAGAGACGAATCATCAGTGCAAACGGTTTGATAAATATCCCCAAAATCTCAATCGGAACCAGAATGATGTAAATCACCATTTTCCCATACCACGGCATTCCATCTCCAAGCGGATCAAAAATATGCTTCCAGTAATCTTTGGTTCCCGTAAAATTGGTCATTAAAAATACGATCAGCGCCAGGGCCATAGTCACAGCAATATTCCCGGTGACGTTTACACCCAAAGGGGTCAGACCAAACATATTGAGGAACCAGATAAAGAAAAATACGGTCAGCAAAAAGGGCATATACCGGCTGTACTTTTTCTCTCCGATATTTGGGATGGCGATATCGTCTCGAATATACAGGACGATAGGCTCAAAAAATTTAGCAACTCCGGTGGGAACTCCCCCGCTTTTTTCATACTTCCGGGCCATACTGGTAAACAGCCACAACAAGAGCAGCCCTGTGACCAGCATCATCACGACATTCTTGGTAATCGAAAAATCGAGGGGTTTTGTATTGGTCGGGTGATCTTCGGCATCGTAAACAATAGTGCCTTCCGAATCTGTTTTGTAAATCTTATTATGGTACAGCTTGTAATAATTTCCATCGACTTCTGCCACAGTATCCCCATGGTGAAAAAGAGAAGAGGAAAAAACCTTTAGTCCGTTATCCCAAAGGATCACGGGCAGAGGAAAACCCCAGTGTACTTTATGCCCCTGGTCATCGGTATAAGAGGCGATGGAGAAGTCATGAGAGTCCTGAAGGTGATGTGCGATGTATTCTTTGATTTCAGCCTTTGTGCCTGCAGGTCCACCGGACTCAGAAGGGGTCTCTTTGGCGAACAAAACCGGCCCTAAACAAAAGAAGAAAACGCCGACCAGGAAATTACTCACAAAGGAACTTTGCATAACACTCGAATCTAAGGGTCTCTAAAAATCGGTGCAAATGTAAGATATTCCCTGAAAAAGAAAAAAGCATTTACGCTTTATTTTGACCCCTCTAAAGCCCTGTCATAAGGGGTTTTCCTTTTCGAGATTTTTAAGTAATACGGCCGTAAAATAGGTCTCTATAAGCAGGGCGAGAAAGTAAGGGACAAAAAAACTTGAAAATTCACTTTGGGTGATCCGCTCGTCTTCCGTAAAGGAGGGGTAGAAAAAAATAAAGAAGAGCAGGAACTTCAAAAAGCTTCCGGCTATAAAGAGAAAGCCCAATTGAGTCTTCATCTTATGGCGCAGGCTATGAATAAATACCACAATACCGAAGGCAAGTACCAAATTGATCAGATAACTCCATACCAACAGGTCTCCGAAAGGACTTAATCCGTTGGAAGTGCGCATTAAGGCGTGAATCCCAAAAGAAATGCTCAGAACGAGGCTCAACAGGATCAGACAACGCCCCAGAAAGCTGATGTTTTTCATTTAGGAATTGAATCTTTTGAGTTGCCGCAGGACTACCCAAAGTGAAATTCCCACGCCCAGGATGGTACATATGGCCGTCAGGACTTGTTTTTCGTTTTGGTAATGGGTGTCCAGCCAAATACCGGCCTGAGCCGCTAAATAAATAATAACCCCCATCTGAATCGCAATTCCAGAGAGTTCAATCGCGTGTCTCAGCTGAGATTTTTCCTTTTTATCAGGAGGTTTTGGCATTTTCCGTGGATTGTTTCACGCCCGGAGAAGCAGATCCTTTAAACTCTGTAGGTCTGGGCGGGTTGCCGTTCAGGGCGTTCTTACCCTTCATACTGCAGGAGGCGTTAAAGGTGGCGCCGGGTTCCACAGACAATTTAGCGACCGTGACCGTACCTTCAATAACTGCGGAGCTCTTTAAAGAGAGAAGGTCTGAAACCAGAAGCTCCCCATTAAAATTTCCCTCAATGTCAGCGTTAACACACTCGACTTTTCCATGGATATAACCTCCCTTGCCGATGACGACTTTCCCTGAGGTTTTCACATTTCCGTCCAGTTTTCCGTCAATTCGGAAATCGGCTTCGGAAATAATATCCCCTTTAATTTTTGTGTTCTTTTCAATACGGTTGGGTTGACCTCCTGGTTCGTTCATAGTTTTAGGTTTTTTGTTTTCGGAAAACATGGTTCATTGCGATTTTGGGGTTTGTGTTTGATTGCGGTAATCGGCCAGATTTTTATGGACCTGAACCACTTTATAATTGTCTGATAAAATTACGAAATTCTCGTTGGTGATCCTGTAATTCTTATTGTTTTTAAGAAGCTCCACATATCCGAGGGCATAGGTTTGAGATGGGAATCCGTGAACTACAATAAATTCGGTTTGCAAATCGTAAATATCCCTCGAAACGGTATAGTCGTACATGAGATCCTTAATCGATTTATCCAGGCGTTCTTTGAGCTCCAGTGCCTTTTCGTGCTGTGTCCGGCTAAATGGAAAAACCACTTTCCAGTTCGAAGTGCCTTCAGCCGTTGTAACTTCAGAGAAATCGGTGCTTTCGAGCTTGGGGATCTGTTCCGTCACCAGGACCTGTGCCTTTTTGCCTTCTGGAGTGTTGGGATAATTCAGGGCGATGTAATTGAGCGCTTCCCGGAACTGATTAAAGCCCTGTAAACGTCCAATAGCATTGGCTTTGAGCAACTCCAGCTTAGGGACTATAGGCTCTCCTGTAAACTGGTCGATAGCCTCCTCGGTTCCTGTAATTACCTGCAGATACTCCTGGGCTTTAAAAGCGGTAAAGAGTTCGGCATACCTCGCATCCTGGGTATTCTGCAGGTTTGTTAAAGCCGCTTCGGGATTCGTAAGGATTGCGGCATACCGGGATTCGGGATGGTTCTCGATAATATCAAATTTCATAGGATCCTGCAAGGGACTCCCCACTTCCTGATAAATTTTGTACAAATTGTATTTGGATGGCAAAATCAGCCGCTCCTCCGGATTGGAATCGAGAACCGCTTCCAATCGGGCCGCTGCAAGCATCGGCTCCTTGAATTTTTCCTTATAAATAAGCCCCAACTGGTAATTTGCAAAGTTGCGTTCCTTTTGAAGGCTGTCCGTGACTGCGGGATCTTCAGGGATCTGATCCAGATAAAAATCCAAAGAGAACTTTTCAGAATCCAAAAGTGCCTTCTCCGTTCCATCGGCAAGCGCATCCTCATCTGCAGTGACTTCTGAGAGAATTCTGGATTTTGTGCTCCACCGCCAGTTATCCTCCAGTTCCCGATCTCCCCAGCGCATGCGGAATTCATTCTTACCATATCCCAGGCTGGTGACATTGTAGAAGTAAAACTTCCCTTGATTCTCCTGCCCGCCCTGACTCTCACTGAAAGCCTGCAGCCCTGTTCGGGTCTGTTGCTCCTTTTTAAGCACCTCTGCCTCTGCCTCTGCCTTTAGGGAGTCAATATAGGTTTGAAAATATATTCCCCGCTCCACAGGCGTCATGGAGATGAGGTTCAAAACGCTGTCCGAATAACGAACGACAGCCTCGTAGGCAATCACATCTTCCAGGTTTTCTCTTTTTTTGGACACATTGCGAAAGGTTCGGCTGTTCTCCGGGACATTCAGCAATACGCTGTCGTAATAGGCCCCGGCGCTTTTGTAGTTGTTCTGGTCAAAATAGTACTCGGCAAGGTCCGTGTAGTTAAGTGTGTTCAGATGCGGTTCATTCTGGCTTGCTCTCAGCGATTTGTTGTAATAGTCAAGGGCCGCACCTTCTGCTTCCGTCTTGTGATAGTACACCGCCAGACTTCTGTATATTTTATCCAGGAAAGGCCGGTTCTCCCGATTTTTTTCGAGATCCGTCAGATATTCCCGTACCTCATCCCTGTTTTCGGAGGTAATCTCTACATTTCCAATCTTCTGGAGTTGTGCATTAACCAGGTAGACTCTGGGTATTTTTCGATTGAAGTCAATGACTTTGTCAAAAGCCATGTCTGCACTGTCGGGATACTCCAGACGGTTAAACAACTGTCCAATGATGAAATAATAACGCCCTTTTTCCTCTGTTTTCCCGGTATATGCCGCTGCTATTTTCATCTGCTGTACCGCTGTATCAAGAGCTTGCAGGTTGATGTATGCCTGTGCTGCCACGGCTCGCGCGTCTGCGTATTCCTGGTCAGACAAAACATCGTATTTGAAAAGTGTCGTGAGGTTTTTAAGGGCCAACTCATCATATCCGAGTCGGAGATGCGTCTTTTCACGCCATATACGTGCGACATTTAACTTGTTGCTCTTTTCGTATTTTCGAAGCACATAATTAAAAGCCTCCAGAGCCGGAATGTACCTCTGGTCGAAGTACCGCGCTTTGCCGAGAAGCAGGAAAGCCTCATCGGTCTGAGGGTTGCGCTCCTGTCCCCCGACCTCCATACTGTGCTTTTGAATCGCTTTGGTCGCTTTTTCCTCGGCCCGTAAAAAATTGGGGTTGTTATCTTCTGAATCCAGGCGGATTTCCTCAGAGACCTGCATCCGCTCTACCGGTAGAATTTCCCAGTAGTTATCGCGATATGAATTGTTGAGGGTCTCCCGCCCTTCTTCGAATGCCAAACCTCCGTTATACAGCACATTGTACCGAGTATTCAGCGCGTGCCAGTTGCGGTTGACAAAGGCGTCCTTTTTAGTGCTGCAAGCCCCTAAAAAAAGGGCTAACCCTCCAATGGTAAGAAGAAAATAATAACGAAGCTTCAAAATTCCCGGATTCCTGTATGATATCTAAACTATAAAACACCCGGTTTAGTATGACCAGACCCATGAAATTCAACACGTTTCCGGGAAATAAGAACCCTCTGGTTTTACGTGCTAACCATTGTACGTGGCGACAACTTCGGATCAAATAGAAGCAGGATCTATCCTGCGAAGAAGGTCTCCAGTTCCCTCAGGGTTTCCGGGGAGGTCTGAATATCCTTGACAATGGCACCTTTATCAAGGACTACAATGCGCTCGCAAACTTCGGTTACATGAACGAGGTCATGACTGGAAATCAGGGCGGTAACCTCACGGTTTTGCGTGAGTTCCTTTATAATGCCCTTTAAGCGAATCTGGGTGGTAGGATCCAGATTGGCGAAGGGCTCGTCGAGAATAATCACTTCCGGGTTGCCAATAAACGTAGCCGTGATACCCACTTTTTTCTGATTCCCCTTGGAGAGGTCTCGCAGGTATTTTTTCTGATTGAGGATTTCCCCGTGAAAGAAATCTTCAAAACTTTCCATCAGCGCGTCTACATCAGATCTGGATTGCCCCCTCAATTCGCCGATAAAATAGAAGTACTCCTCAGGAGTGAGGTAGCCAATTAGGAAACTTTCATCTATAAAAGCCGCTGTAAAGGGTTTCCAGGCCTCACTGTGCTGCACTTCAATCCCATTGTTGTGTATCCCGCCCGTTGAAGGTTGTATCAAGTCCAGCAGCAAGCTGAAAAAAGTGGTTTTACCCGCCCCGTTATTTCCAACCAGGCCAAAACTCTCTCCCTTGGGAATCTCAAGCCCGGGCAGGTCGAGTACCGTTTGGGTTCCGTATTTTTTAGTTAGTTCTGTAGCAGTAATCATGGTGTTTTATCGTTTTAAGCCGCCTTTTCGCGGTAGGCAGAAAGGGTTTTATATTTTTCTTTTTTGTAGACTTTTTCAATTTGTTTAAAGGCGAGGTCCTTAAAGGCAAACCCGAGGACCCCGGCCAAAGCGACCATCAGGTAGCCTGCAGTTTCATTGAAAAAGAAATCTCCGATCCAAAAGAGTACCAAAGGAAGAACCAGTTTAGGGATGGTCAGCAGAAGTGTTTTTCCATTAAAGGCCTGCTTATCTCCAAAGGCCTTTTTGTTCGTCGTCAGGTCGATTGGAGTTTTCACATAAGCCCCGCCCCATAACACGAGATAGGAGTTTACGCCGATATTGTAGACTGCCCCAACTAAAACGGCCAGATACGTTTTCCATCCGAAATACAGGTAAAATACGGCCAATAGGGTACTCACGACCGTCGCAATGATAATGAGGTACCATTTAGAACTCAAATACTCCCTGTACTGTATGTTTTGACTCATCATCAGCGGATAGTAGGAGCTGTCCCAGCTGGGGACGTACTGGCCAAAGGTGAATAAGAAACCCCCGGACACAAAAATACCAGCGAAGACAAAAACTATGGGATAGGAATCATAAGTGCCCGAAAAGAAAATAAGCCCATAGAATAGAAAGAGAAAACTCACTATGACGGTGGTTCTCGATCGTTTATTGCGACGGATGAGTTTGATGTCGTTTTTGAGAAAGGTGCCCAGGTTGCCAAAACGATTTAACCAGGCGTAGTCCTCTGTTTTACCCTCTTGTTTTTTCAGGGCAAGACCTGCATCGAGATACATATGTGATCTGAAATACCGGAAAGAAGCCCATAGCACGAATGCCAAAAGCCCCCAGGGAATGACCGCTGTCCAGGGGATATCGTAAAAGGCATCGAAAATCGGAGCTGTGTATACCGTAATGTCGAACCATCCATAATACTGAGAAATCCCGAGAACGGCCAGGATAACCAGCAAAGGATAAAAAACACGGTCCTGGTTATTGACCAGGATATTCAGAAAATTGTTGACGAAAAACAGGGCCATAATCCCCAGATGCCACCCGATGACCTGCATGGGTGCGTAATCCTTTGTAAGCAGGACTATGGAAAAAGGAATAAAGAAAAAAGCGTGGGACCAGTTGAAAAAAGAAAGTGCCGTTTTACCCAGGGAATACCTGACTACAGCGTCTTTCTTAATGGGCAGGTACAGCAAAGGCCTGATATTAGTGACCGGCATCTTCTGCAACATGTACCGGGTGTAGAGATCCATGACAATGTAATAAATCATAAATCGATTGACCACCCGCAGCGGGTCGCCCAGGCCTGCCTTTTCAATTATAAAATAGGCGCCGATCCCAAGGGAAAGGAAAACCACGATGAAGTACAATACGGCAAAGATCGTTAGGATCTTAAAGACCAGGTTCGTGGCAAAAGAAGAAGACCTGAAAAAAGACTTCCACTCCAGGTTAAAAAAGTGCTTAAACATGGATGTTTTCGTTTTGGCTCAACATTAGTATGATCTGCCCGGAATTTGTTACAAACCCGTTAAAAGTATAGAAACCACAGGTTTTCTTAGAACTGCTTTGCTTAATTTTGCAAAAAATTTTTATTAATGCATCAGTTTTATCCCCTTACTGTATCCGAAATAACGCCCTTAACCCCGAATGCCGTCGACATCAGCTTTGAAATTCCTGAGTCCCTGAAAGAGGCGTTTGCGTTCGAATCCGGGCAATACATCACTATTAAGCATACGGCAGGAGACTCCGAAATCAGAAGGGCATATTCCCTGTCCTCAAAACCCGGGGGAAACAAGATCACGATTGGTGTAAAAAAAGTTCCGGGCGGTACATTTTCAGTATATGCCAACCAGACGTTAAAAAAAGGAGATGTCCTTCAGGTAATGCCTCCTCAGGGTCGCTTCGTATTTGCTGCTGACGGGCCACCCCGCGATATCTTAGCTTTTGCAGCGGGAAGTGGAATAACTCCAATTATGAGCATTGTGCAAACGGCCCTGGAATCGTGTACCGAAAACAAGGTGGTTTTGGTTTACGGGAATAAAAGCCGGGAAGAAGCCATGTATTTTGATGCGCTGGAGGGATTGAAAGAAAAATATAACGATCGTTTTTTTGTTCATTACCTGTTCAGTCGGAACCAGGAGGAAGAGTGCCTTTTCGGAAGAATCGACAAAAGCACGGTAAATTACATTACCCGTAATAAACACAAATCCATTACCCCGGACATTTTTTATCTATGTGGGCCCCTGCCGATGATCGAAACCGTAACGGCTGCCCTGAAGGACAACGGTGTTTCCGAAAAAAACATCCAGCGCGAACTTTTTACAGAACCCGATTCGGAGGCTCCAAAAGGCGCTGAAACCTCAGGTAAAACGCATCTTGAAGTCACTTTGGACGATGCGGTCCACACCCTGGAAATCGATCGGAAAAATATCGTGCTCGACGCACTGATCAAAGCGAAAATTGATGCCCCCTTCAGTTGTCAGGGTGGGGTGTGCAGTACCTGTATCGCAAGGGTTACCGAAGGCAAGGCTTCAATGGTCAAAAACCAAATCCTTACCGAAAGTGAACTTGCCGAAGGCTTTATCCTCACCTGCCAGGCGCATGCGGAATCCGCGGTTTTAAAAATTGACTACGACGATATCTGATCCCCGATTCCATACCGGATTTAAATAGGGCGCTCCCTCTATTGTTGTAGGCGCTTTTGAACCCTTTATTTACGCAAAGCGTCCTTTTTATCGAGCATTAGAGACTAAAGCGACAGGTCGTACTGACTTCTGTCGGGTTGAAATTTCTTAAGATGCCGGATATTAAGTTAATCGATCGCTTCTTTCGTTCTTAGGGGACTAATCCTCATGATTCTATAGTATTGAGACGTTTTCAGTGCGATTTGCATTGAATAAGCTATAATTTAGATAGAAATACGGCAACTGATTCCTATATTGTAGGGTTCGAATATTTCGATGAAATAAAAACCAAAATCATGAAAATGAAGAAATTGTTTTGTTTGCTATTGTTCACAGCCCTTGGAGCAGGTGCAATACAGGCCCAGGATTTTCAATTTAAGGCAGATGACATCGATATCCCTTACAAAAAATATACCTTGAAAAACGGGCTTACCTTATTGGTGCACGAAGATCATAAAGCTCCAATAGTTGCCGTAAATGTGTGGTATCACGTGGGTTCTAAAAATGAGAAACCCGGCAAAAGTGGATTCGCCCACCTATTTGAACACTTAATGTTCAATGGAAGCGAGAATTACAATACCGACTATTTTCAAGCTCTGGGAAGCATAGGAGCAACCGACCTTAACGGAACTACCAACAACGACAGGACCAATTATTTTCAAAACGTCCCTGTTTCTGCTTTAGATCAGGTATTGTTCCTGGAATCTGATCGAATGGGGCATTTACTCGGCGCGATTGACCAGGAACGGTTGGATGAGCAGCGAGGAGTCGTTCAAAACGAAAAGCGTCAGGGAGAAAACAATCCGTATGGGAAGCAGTGGGATTATTTGACCAGGGCGATGTATCCTAAGGGTCATCCCTATTCGTGGACCGTAATTGGGGAGATGGAAGATCTCAATGCTGCTTCATTGGAAGATGTTCAACAATGGTTCAAATCATACTACGGGGCAGCAAATGCTGTGGTAGCCGTGGCAGGTGATATTAATCCGGAAGAAGTGTATCAAAAAGTGGTTAAGTACTTTGGTGATATTCCCTCCGGACCCACTGTTGAAAGACAAGAAGTAAATATTCCCAATAAAATCAACGATTCGTATCAGGTATACGAAGATCGGGTGCCTGAAACTCGAGTGCTTTTTGCATGGAATACCCCTCAGTATGGAGCTCGGGAAGATTTGCACTTCGATTTGATATCTGCCATTTTAACCAGTGGTAAGAACTCACGATTGTATAAGAAATTCGTTTATGAAGATCAATCGGCCAGTTCCGCCGTTACCTTTCAATCTTCCTCTGAGATTGCAAGTGAGTTTATTGCTTATTTGAATGTGAAGCAGGGGGAAGATCCAAAAAAGTTAGAGCAAGAATTATGGGCCGAGATTTCAAAGTTCATTGAAGAAGGCCCAACCGAGGCGGAGCTTAAAAGGGTTAAAGCCGCTTATTTCGCCAATTTTATTAAAGGATTGGAGCGGATTGGTGGCTTTGGTGGGGTCTCCGATATCCTTGCTTCCAACCAGACGTATCATGGTGATGCTTCGTATTATAAAACACAATTGAAGTTTGTTGAAGATGCGACTGCCGAAGATTTAAAGAATACTGCCAATAAATGGTTGTCCAAAGGCAAACACATATTGATATGTAAGCCTTTCCCAGAGTACGCTATAGAGCCCTCTTCTGTCGATCGCAGCAAACTGCCTGAGCTTGGGCCTCAGAAGAGCTCGAAATTCCCGGAACTGCAGCGCACCAGCCTTTCCAACGGACTTAAGGTGGTATTGGCGCAGCGGGCAGGAGTATCTACAGTGATTATGAATCTGGTGGCAGATGCGGGATATAAAACGGACTACCTGTCAAGTCCGGGTACGGCCGAATTGACCATGAACCTGATGGATGAGGGAACAAAGGACAAAACTTCACTTCAAATCAATGAGCAATTGCAATTATTGGGGGCGTCTTTAAGTACTTTTTCTGATCAGGATCAGTCCAATGTGTACATGTCAACCTTAAAGCCAAGTTTTGATGCGAGCTTAAATTTATTTGCTGATGTCGTATTGAATCCTGAGTTCCCCCAGGAAGAATTTGACCGCCTGAAAAACGAGCAAATCAATGATATCAAACAAGAAAAGTCCCAGCCCGTTTCAATGGCCCTTAGGGTTATGAACAAATATTTATACGGGGAAGACCACCCTTACGGCTCTCCATATACGGGAACAGGTTATGAAGAAACCGTTGCCCAATTAACAAGGGACGATATTACGAAGTTTTACAATACCTGGATGAAACCGAACAATTCCACATTGATTGTTACAGGGGATATTTCCATGAACGAATTGAAACCGAAGCTTGAAAAAGCATTGGGCAAATGGAAAAAAGGTGAAGTCCCACAAATTGTTTTCAAGGCTCCTAAAACGTATACCAAAAATACCCTCTACCTTATGAATCGTCCTGAGTCGCAGCAGTCCGTTATCATTGCCGGACATTTGACCGATAAATACGGGGCGGTTTCTGAAGTTGCCCTGGAGCAGATGGTCAACATTCTTGGAGGCGATTTTAACTCCCGTATCAATATGAACCTTCGTGAGGATAAGCATTGGTCGTATGGAGCCGGGGGCTTTGTTTTGGGATCGAAAGAGGAACGTCCTTTTATCCTTTATGCTCCCGTACAAACGGATAAAACCGCTGAATCCGTAACCGAACTCAGAAAAGAAATCACAGATTTCATTAGTTCTCGCCCGCCAACACAGGAAGAATTGGACAGAGTCAAGTCAAATCAAATATTGAAGTTGCCCGGGCAGTGGGAGACGAATAGTTCCCTGAATAGTTCGGTGAGGAGTATGCTGCGGTATGGACTTCCGGACGATTACTACGAAACCTATGATCAGAGTGTGCGTAATCTGTCTTTGGAGGATATCAAAGGGGTAGGTAATGCTGTGGTAAAACCTGAAGAAGTTAATTGGTTTATGGTAGGAGACAGGGCTAAAATCATCTCCAAATTAGATGCATTAGGTTTTGACGAAATCATAGAAATTGACGCAGATGGAAACCCTGTTGTTCCTGCGATGAGAGAACAGGACACAGATATTAAAAATTAAATTAAAAAGCCTCCCTCTTAACTGACTTCGGGCGCATTGGGGGGCTTTTTTTTTATTGTAACCCTGAATTGTTTTGAGGGCTTGCTTCGTGCCTCATTTTACTTTTCCGAAAGTATCCCCGTCTGGCGTATCCGCTGTACTAACTTCCTCCTAAGGGCTGGAATCCCTTAGGAATCGGAAAATTCTGTTAAATTTCAGGCTTTGGAGGTATTCCATTTTGCGACATGCCTTTTAGCTTGTACTTTGTTGTCTCAAACATCACCACATACACTCAAATTTGACGACCCAAACTTCCGCCATTTTACTTTTTGCGCGCAGCGCCCATTTGGATGCCCGAGATAAAGGTATGTGCGGGGGAGAGCGGTTTATCGCGGAACTGACGACCCAAACAAAGTTAAAAGCGAGGCGTGCCGGTTTACCCGTCTTTCATATAGACGAAAAATCTCAGACCGGTACTTCATTCGGGGAACGCCTGGGGAACGCCATGAAGTCCCTTTATGACCAGGGGATAGAACACCTTTTGGTCATTGGCAATGACAGTCCCGATCTTCGGACAGAGACCCTCAAAGGTACTGCGGCGTTACTGGAAGAGGGAAAAACAGTATTCGGGCCCACAGCGGACGGCGGCACTTACCTCATCGGTATAAACCGGCAGCATTTTGACTTTGAATCCTTCATCCTGCTCCCCTGGCAGGAAAAAAATCTGTTTAAGGCGTTATTGTATTGGACCCTTTCTGTCGGAGGTCGTTGTGAAGTACTGCCGTCCCTTCTGGACCTCGACGCCCCGGAAGATTGCCAAAACTGGCGCTCTCCATCCCGGTTTCTCGCTTCCCGGATGTATCAGTTGCTTTTGAGTTTTCTCTCTGTACGACCCATTCTGCCCAGGGTATGGGAAAATCCGGTTTTCGACCTTTACGTATCCGTTCCTTTCAATAAAGGCTCTCCGTACTAAGTTTACTTTTCATTGAAAATTAGTAAGGGGTCCCGGAGATCCCTAAACGCATTGGACGCCACACGGACGGTCTAAAATCCCTAAACATTCACAAATAATTTGTAAAACCATGGCATCAGAATATTATAATCCCGCAGACCTTAGAAAATTTGGCAAGATTACCGAATGGAGTGAAGCGCTGGGTGAAAAATTCTTCGATTATTACGGAAAAGTATTTGAAGAAGGAGCCCTGAGCGCACGCGAAAAATCACTTATCGCCCTGGCTGTGGCGCACGTTGTAAAGTGTCCTTACTGTATAGACGCTTATACCAAAGACGGCCTGGAACGCGGCATCACCAAAGAAGAAATGATGGAGGCCGTTCACGCAGGGGCCGCTATTGAAAGCGGAGCTACCCTGGTTCACGGGGTTCAAATGATGAATAAGTACGAAAAGCTCTCAATGTAAGCTTCGATATCGAAAATTATGAAGCAATAAAAATTAAAACATGGCCACTAAGTCACTAAAAGCCAGGGAGAAAGACCTGGCGAATACAAACAGACAGCTGGAAATCCTCAACGGGTCCTTGTTTGAATCCGGGGAGCTGCCTTTCTTCCGGGATAAGCTCACAGCATCCGGGCATGAGGTCTTACGCCCGCACTCACTTGAAATTCTTCAGATCAATGTGGGTTATATGTGCAATCAGGTGTGCGAGCACTGTCATGTAGATGCCGGCCCGGATCGAAAAGAAATCATGACACTGGAAACGATGGAAGAATGCCTTGAGGTCATAAGGACCACAGGGGCCCACACCCTTGACCTTACCGGAGGTGCCCCGGAGATGAATCCGAATTTCAGGTGGTTTGTGGAACAAGCCGCTGAGGCCGGGATCCGGGATTTCATAGTACGCTCCAACCTGACGATCATCCGGGCCAATAAAAAATACCATGATCTCCCCGATTTTTTTGCCAAACATGGTGTCCACGTTGTTTCATCATTGCCCCACTACACTCGTGGAAAAACGGACAAACAAAGAGGTGACGGGGTCTTTGACAAATCCATAAAAGCGCTGCAGGAGCTGAACAAAGCAGGCTATGGCATTCCCGGAAGTTCACTCCAACTCGATTTGGTTTACAACCCTTCAGGAGCTTTCCTTCCCGGGAATCAGGAGGCGCTGGAGCGCGATTTTAAAAAAGCACTCAAAGAGGACTTCGGGATTGAGTTTAATAGTCTGTTTACCATAACCAACCTTCCGATTGCCCGCTTCCTCGATTACCTTATCGCCTCCGAAAACTACGAGGAGTATATGACCGCACTCGTAGATGCTTATAATCCCGCAGCGGTCAGCAACGTGATGTGTACCAATACTATTTCTGTGAGTTGGGATGGCTGGCTCTATGACTGTGATTTCAATCAGATGCTTGGGCTGAAGGTCAATAACAGCGTACAACACATCCGGGATTTTCAGGAGAACCTCTTAAAAGACCGCGAGATCGTCATCTCTCAACACTGCTATGGGTGCACAGCGGGTGCCGGGAGCAGTTGTCAGGGTGTGGTAACCTGAATTTGCCATGAATTTCGACTGATTTTAGGCCAAAAACTCCTTTCCAGGACCGGAATTGGACAAACCAACGAGTCTGTTCCACTCCAGATCGGGTGCCTTATCTTTTTAAGAAAATGCATTTCATCGATGTTTTGTGTATTTCGTCGATGTTTTTACCTCTCTGTCCGGTTTACGAAGTTAGGGTAAAGCGACCGGCAGGTCTGTTTTATCAAAATTCCCGTTTTATGGAAAAAAATCTGAAAAGTCGAGCGACCATCAACCGAATGCAGCAAAAAGGGCTGGAGTTATTCTATCAAAAAGGCTACTACAGGACGAGTCTGGACGATATCCTCAAAGCTTTGGAGCTCTCCAAGGGAGCCTTCTATTATCACTTCCAGTCGAAAGAAGACTTTATGATCAGTATTGTACAACACCTGTTGTTTCGTAAAGTTTACAGTATGCTTATTGAGCCCATTGAAGGAAAGGAGAATCCGTTTCAAAGCATTGAATTGTGCCTGGAAAACGCCCTTGAAACCGCAGAGCACAACCCCATGGATTTTGGTTTTGTCCTGGGCAACTTTATGTCGGAGTTTAACGGCAGGAACGATCAAATCTCCAGTTACCTCAACGACATTACCAGGGTCTGGGAGGTCAGTCTGGTTACTGCACTCCAAAAAGGCAAGTCCGACGGCTATCTGGAGCGGCATCACGACAGTGAGGGCATCGCTTCCTATATTATGGCTTCCTATTTCGGGATCCGGACCCTGATGGTCGGGGGAAATCCCCGAATGCTGCGGTATCAGTATATGCAACAGCTCCGGACTTACTTTAAGGGCATGTCGCTGAAGTCCACTTTCTAGTGATCAGACTCTTTCAATACTTCTAAAACCCGTTTGTAAACCCGTCCTGCGGGAATGGACTCCATGACTTTATCATAACCTTCGGGTACTTTATTTCCATACACCGAGGTCGGTATGGCAGGATACTTCTCACGATTAGACAACAAACTATTCGCTTCGGGTTGATTAAATGGCGCGAACCCCGCGTAGGGATGTGTTACCCCCCAGAGGGTCAGGACGGGAAGTCCGTACATGGCGGCCAGGTGCCCGTTCCCGCTATCCATTGAAATCATGAGCCGGAGGTTAGAAATCAGTGCCAGTTCTTGTGTCAACGGCAATTTGCCCGCAACAGACACGCAGTAGGGAAATTCTTTTTCCCACGAATCCAGCACTTCAATTTCCCGTTGACCCCCTCCAAACAGGTACACCCTCAAATTCGGAACGGTTCCCAAAAGCTCGATGAGCTCTTTCATTTGTAATTCTGGATAGCATTTACCCGAATGTGCAGCAAAGGGAGCCAAACCCACCCTTCTCCAACCCGATTGGGTCAGCCCATCATCAAAATTATTCGGCCAGACTTCCTGTTTTAGTATATCGCCTGCGTTGGGTGAAGCTTTATAGCCCAGGCGTCTAAAAACGTCGGCATAGCGTTCATGGGTACTTTTAAGTGGTTTAAACCCCACAGGGTCTCCCGAGGTGAGTCTCCTCTTTTCCTTTCTTCCCTTCTGCAAACTTTCAAAGGGCTTGCCCGAAAAAGAGAAAAGGAGTTTAAGGACTCCCGTTCTCAATACAGCGTGCAGGTCTGCGACAGCCTCGAAGTTTTCTCCTTTCAATTCCCCTCGTAAGCGCCAGATTCCTCTGAGTCCTTTGTGAATCCCCTTCGCTTCAAAGGGGTGGACTTCGAGATTATTCAGGCGCTCTAAAACCGGTGCAAAATGTGTTTTAGTAATGAAAAGGAACCGGACTTCAGGATTTAAACGCGTCACCGACAGCAAAACGGGAACAGTCATGGCCACATCCCCCAGGGCGGAGAGACGAATGGCCAGAATACGCTTTTTATTTCCTTTTCCCACGCAGTACGGGGTTTAACTCATCGTCATTGTACATCTTCATTTGTTTATACACTTTCATGTACTTGTCCCCTTTTGAGATATCTTCCAGCAACTGATCTATGGCTATGGATAAGTCCTGTCGCTGTTCGAGGAGCACCTGCAGTTTGCTCTGGCAGGCGTCCCGATGCGCATCGCTGGCATCAGTCCTTTCTGCCTCCTCCCGCATGTGATAGATTTTCAACGCCAGAATCGAAAGCCGGTCAATCGCCCAGGCCGGGCTCTCCGTGTTTATCTGTGCCTTATCTGCAATGGCGACTTTCTTGTATTTGTTCAGAAAATAACTGTCTATGTATTCCACCAAATCGGTACGCTGCTGATTACTGGCGTCGATCTTTCGCTTCAATTCAAGTGCTGCCACAGGATCGATCTCCGGGTCTCGTATCAGATCCTCATAATGCCACTGAACGGTATCTATCCAGTTTTTCCTATAGAGCAAGTGTGCGATATCTTCGGTGGGATAAGGGTTTTCAAAAGGCTGATCTACCCGGTCTGCTATGTGGTATTTACCGATACTCTCTTCAAAAATTCCAAAGGCGAAATTGCTGAACATACTGAAGTCTTTGACACAAATATACCGCTTATTTTACTACCCATTCCAGGAAGAAAACCAGTATGGAGACTGCTGTAAAACCGTACATGACAATGTCTTTGATAAAATCTTTCCGGATAGACTCCACATAACGCGCCGCGAAGACTGCCGAGGCCAAAAAGGCAAATCCGACAGCGCTTATAAATCGCTCTCCCGTCAAAAAAGCGATTACTATTCCGGCAAACCATGCAATGACAAGCAGTCTGAGTTGCGTCAGCCGGCCCTGTCCGGATTTTCCCTGTTTGATAAACGCTACTATCCCGGCCATCGATATCAAAATTAAAAAGCCGGCAGTTTTCACTGCTGAAAAGGTTGGGACCTCTGCGATTTTCAAAGGCTCCAGGGAAAAGGCAAAATGGTTAAAGAGATATTGCGGATCCCCGGAAAGGAAAAAAACAGACCAGGAGGTCAGGGCCACAGTGACTGCGGCTGCAATGGGAATGAGCCAGTAATTAATCTTCTTGGGGGTGTAAAAATAAATGTAAATCCAAACGATCAGAATAAACAGGAGTGTCCAGTTCACAAAAAGACTCGCCACAAAAATATAGAGTGCCGCATCAAATATTTTTTCTTTCAGATTCTTCAGGGACTTCATGCTGATGAGCCTCCTTTGGGCCAGCAGCAGAAAAAATGCGGCCATCAGAACGATAGGGTCTGTGAAGAATTCCTGAAAAAGGATGCAAAATTGGGCATAGAAAAGCATGGCATAGGAATCTGCGGCCGTCAGTTGATTTCTTTGAACGATGAAATTGACCAGGAACAAAGAGAGCAAAAGACTACACAACCCCGCCAGTATCCATAAAAAATAGGACGACAAAGCGAATGTCTCGCCCTGGTGGAGTTGGGCGAGTGAAAAAAAGATAAAGACAACAGATAAAACCAGGATGTAATTTACAGGCCTTGTTTTACCGAAAAGACTTGAAATCATCGATGGTTTTCGTAAATTTGCAGGGTAAATATAGCCAGAATGAAAGCTTTTTTTGAGGGGATAGAAAATTTATTTGTAAACGGACTCTTTGCTCCGTTTGATTTTTTCAGAGAAATGCAGAATTGGTGGACGGCCAATTCCGTCAACTGGATCTTCGCCATTATCGGGGTAATTGCCCTGGTCTACTGGCTGAGGCAAATCCGTTTGTTTGAGGAGCGAGGCGAGGAAGATCACACCGTGACCGCGCACTCGTATCTCTGATTTTTCCCTTTTAAGTGTTTTTTGGGTCCTTAAAGATCAAAGCCAATATCGGTTCGGTAGTAGGCATCCTGAAATTGTATTTCTGAGACCCCCTTATACGCCTTCCGCAGGCATTCTTTAAAGTCCGCTCCAAGAGCTGTTACCGCAAGAACCCTGCCCCCACTCGTAACCACGGCTCCATTGGAGTCTGTCTGCGTGCCTGCATGAAACACCGTCGCTTCCTTAACGGAGTCCAGCCCCCGTATCGCATACCCCTTCTGATAGGCTTCGGGATATCCTCCGGAGACCATCATCACCGTAGCAGCCGCTTCCTTGTGAATCTCCAGATCTATTTCTTTCAGAGTTCCATTGGCTGTGGCCTTTAAAAGGTCTGCCAGGTCGGTCTGTATGCGCGGGATGACCACTTCGGTTTCCGGATCGCCCATCCGCACATTGTACTCAATAACGAAGGGGTCGTCCCCAACCTTAATGAGTCCGATAAAAATGAATCCGGTATACGGGATGTTTTCCTTTTTGAGGCCTTCAACCGTTGGCTTTATGATTCGTGATTCCACCTTTTCCATAAATGCGGCATCCGCAAAACCTACAGGTGAAATGGCCCCCATCCCCCCGGTATTCAACCCTGTATCCCCTTCACCTATCCGCTTGTAGTCTTTGGCGGTCGGCAAGATTTTATAGTCTTTTCCATCGGTAAGCACAAAACAACTCAATTCAATTCCGGATAAAAATGCTTCGATAACCACTCTGCTGCTGGCTGCTCCAAACTTAGCTTCAACCAGCATTTCCTGCAATTCAGATTTGGCCGTCTCGATCTCGTTGAGAATCAGCACCCCCTTGCCCGCCGCCAGGCCATCTGCTTTCAACACATATGGAGGGGGGATCGTTTCCAGAAAACGATACGCATCCTCGAGGTCACTTACCCCGAAACTCCTGTAGGCTGCGGTGGGAATCCCGTGCCGTTCCATAAATTTTTTGGCGAATTCTTTGCTTCCTTCCAACTGAGCTCCAATCTTCGAAGGCCCAATCAAGGCAATATTGGCCAGGGAGGGGTTGCTTTTGAAGTAATCCTGAATCCCCATGACTAAAGGTACTTCAGGCCCCACCAAAACAAGGTCTATCTTCCTGCTCAGCACGGCTTCCCGAATCGCTTCAAAATCAGAAACAGCAAGCGGTATGTTTTCTGCAAATTCCGCAGTTCCCGCATTTCCGGGAGCTACAAACAAATTCTCAACAGCTTGGCTTTGGTGTAGTTTCCAGGCCAGGGCGTGTTCCCGCCCCCCTGACCCAAGTACCAAAATATTCATAGGATCGATTTTAGACAAAAATAGGTCTTGAGACCTATAATCCTCAGTGTTCTTAAAGATTATTTCAGTAGGTATTCCGTTTGCTGAAGTCCCGGTGTTCCCTTTTTTCGAGTTCCTCCCTGGAAAGGGATTTAAAGTATTCAAAGGTGGTTTTCATGCCCTCCTGCCTGCCTACTTCGGGCTCCCAACCCAATACCTCCTTGGCCCTGGAAATATCCGGTTGCCTTTGGAGGGGGTCGTCCTGAGGAAGGGGTTTAAAGATGATTTTTTGGCGAGTCCCTGTTAACCTTATAATTTCCTCAGCGAATTCCAGGATGGAGATTTCCCCGGGGTTTCCGATATTCACAGGAAGGCTATAATCCGAAAGCAACAACCTGTAGATTCCCTCTATCTGATCATCCACATAACAAAAAGATCGCGTCTGCTTTCCATCGCCAAAGACGGTAAGGTCTTCTCCCCGAAGTGCCTGACCCATAAAAGCAGGAATCACCCGACCGTCATTCAGACGCATTCTCGGGCCATAGGTGTTGAAAATTCGCGCAATTCGCGTTTCCAGGCCGTGAAACCGGTGATAGGCCATGGTAATAGACTCCTGAAACCGTTTGGCCTCATCGTATACTCCTCTCGGACTAATGGTGTTTACATTTCCGTAATAGTCCTCAGATTGGGGATGGACCAAAGGATCTCCATATACTTCAGAAGTACTTGCAATAAGGATACGCGCCTGTTTCTCTTTGGCCAGCCCAAGCAAATTATGTGTGCCGAGTGCCCCTACTTTCAAGGTTTGAATAGGTATTTTTAAATAGTCAATGGGGCTGGCGGGAGAGGCAAAATGAAGAATATAATGCAACTCCCCGGGCACATGCACAAACTTCGTAACGTCATGATGATAGAACTCAAAATTTTCGAGCTTAAAAAGATGTTCAATGTTCTTAAGATCCCCTGTAATCAGGTTGTCCATGGCAATAACGCGGTAACCCTCCGCGATAAAGCGGTCACAGAGATGAGACCCTAAAAACCCAGCCGCTCCAGTAATCAAAATTCGTTTCAAACGTTTTTAGTTTTTGAGTGTTCCTTCATGTCCCCTGCCGATTGAAGCGTAATAAAACCCTTCCGACTGTATCTCTTCGGTGTCGTATAAATTCCGGCCATCGAAAATGACCGGCTCCCGTAACAATTCCTTCATCCGGTTAAAATTAGGGTTTCTGAAAACACCCCATTCCGTACAAATAACCAGGGCATCTGCATCTTCCAGAACCCCATACATACGCGTGGCATATGAAATCCGGTCCCCCATTCTTCGCTTGACATTCTCCATAGCCTCCGGATCAAAGGCCGTGACCTCTGCGCCGAGCTGTAAAAGTTCCTCAATCAAATACAAGGCCGGGGCTTCTCTGATGTCATCCGTTTCCGGTTTAAAGGCCAGGCCCCAAACGCCAATTTTTTTACCCTTGAGGTCTCCCCCGAAATACTCGAGTATCCTGGGGATTAAAATGGTCTTCTGCCTGTGGTTTACATCGATGACCGCCTCGAGGATTTGAAATTCATAGCCGGAATCCTTTCCGGACTTATGAAGGGCTTTGACGTCCTTCGGGAAACAGGAGCCTCCATATCCGATGCCCGGGAAGAGAAATCGTTTCCCAATTCGGGAATCGGTTCCGATTCCTATTCGCACCTTGTCCACATCCGCTCCAACCTTCTCGCAAAAGTTAGCGATCTCATTCATAAAGGTAATTTTTGTGGCCAGGAATGCGTTTGCCGCATATTTGGTGAGTTCTGCGGATTTTTCGTCCATCACAATCATGGGGTTCCCCGATCTCACAAAAGGTTTATAGAGTTTTTTCATCAGATCTGTCGCCCGATCAGAGCTCGACCCGATGACAATGCGTTCCGGCTTGAGAAAATCGTCTACGGCGAACCCTTCCCGGAGAAATTCAGGGTTGGAGACCACATCAAAATCACATCTGGCATTTTTGGCAATTGCCTTTTGGACCTTTTCTGATGTCCCGACAGGAACGGTGCTCTTATCGACAATAACGCGGTATTCCTTTAGTAAGTGGCCTATTTGTTCAGATACCCCAAGCACATATTTCAAGTCTGCAGAGCCATCCTCATCTTCCGGAGTGGGCAAAGCCAGAAAAACAATAACCCCATGTTCAAGGCCTTCCTCCAGGGAAGTAGTAAACGTCAGCCGGCCCGCCTCTATATTCCGTTCAAAAAGCACATCCAAATGGGGTTCGTAAATCGGCACCTCCCCGGATTGCATCCGTTTTACCTTGTCTGCGTCTATATCCACACAGACCACTTCATTGCCTGTTTCCGCCAAACAGGTCCCGGTGACCAGGCCTACATATCCGGTTCCTACTACGGTGATTTTCATAT